>NZ_JBFUHH010000022.1:0-60564 GCF_056402495.1 Microvirga sp. P4_A5
CTCTTTCGGCGGCGCGGATCACAGCATCCGCCTCGCCGTCGCCGCCGTCGTCATGCTCATCATGACGATCGGCGGACGCGTGATCCCCAGCTTTACACGCAACTGGCTCGTCCGCGAAAATCCCGGACGCCTGCCAGCGCCGTTCGGAATGTTCGACCAGATCGCGCTCGCCGGCGCGGGCGCCGCATTGCTGGTGTGGATTGCGTTTCCCGAGACGCCTGCTTCCGGCGCCCTGCTGGTCCTCGCGGCCTTGTTGCAGGCGGGCAGGCTGGCGCGCTGGGCCGGGTACCGAACGGGCGCCGATCGTCTGGTCCTGGTGCTCCATGCCGCCTACGCATTCGTGCCGCTGGGCTTTCTGCTGGTGGGGCTCGCCTCGATGGGGGTCATTCCAGCCAGTGCCGGCATCCACGCCTGGACTGGCGGCGCCATGGGCCTCATGACGCTCGCCATCATGTCCCGCGCCAGCCTCGGTCACACGGGACGTGCAATGACTGCGAGCGGCGTGACCCAGGTCCTGTACCTGATGGTGATCGTGGGGGCGCTGGCGCGGATCTGCGCATCGCTCGAGCCGATGTGGAGCGGTTGGCTGCTCCATGTGGCGGGTCTTGCCTGGGCTCTGGCGTTCGTCGGGTTCGCGCTGGCCTATTGGAGCATTCTCACGGGGCCGAGGGCCACGGGCGCAAGACGCTAGAAGCGCTGGACGACGACAAAGGGCGAAGGCAAAAGTTCAGAGATTGTCGGGTTTCTGCGGCACGTCGTCGTCATCGAGGGTGATGCGAACGGCAGCACCCGCGAGATCGTCGTATTGACCGCTCTTGAGCGACCACATGAAGCTCGCCAGCGCGATGGCGCCGAGCGCAATGGCGATCGGAATGAGATAGAAATAATCGGTCATGCGTTTCCCTCCGACGCGATGGTCATGACCCCGGCGATGTTCCGCCGCGAACCATGCGCCCGCTTCGTGTCGCCTTTCAGGCGGAGGGCATTCGCCACGACAAGGATCGATGACAGCGACATGGCGAAGGCCGCGACCAGCGGCGTGACATAGCCAAGAATGGCCACCGGCAGCGCCACCGCGTTGTAGGCGATCGCCAGTCCGAAATTCTGCTGCACGAGCAGACGGGCCTGCCGCGAAATGCCGATCGCCAGGGGAACGGCCTCGAGCCCGTCACGCAGGAAGACGAAATCGGCGGCATTGCGGCCGATATCGGCGGCACTCCCCGGCGCCATCGACGCGTGGGCGGCGGTAAGCGCCGGCGCATCGTTGAGGCCGTCGCCGACCATCAGCACCCGTCGCCCGGCCTGGGTCAATTCGGCGACGCGCCGCGTCTTGTCGCCGGGCAGCACGCCTGCGCGCAGATCGGAAATGCGCAGGTCCGCCGCGGTGCGTTCCACGGCGGCGTATCTGTCGCCCGATACGATTTCCATCGGCAGGCCCAGCTCTCTCAGCGACGCAACCGCCTCGCGCGCGCCGGCTCTCAGGGTGTCGTCGAACCTGAAGGCAGCCAGAAGCGCGCCGTCTTTCGACAACACCGTGCCGAGATTGTCACGAATGGCGTCTTGATCGGACTCGCTCACGGCCCATTCCCGACGGCCGAGCCGATAGGTCGCGTCCCCAACGAGCGCCTCGACGCCAAGCCCCGGCAATTCGTCGATCCGCCTGATGGAGACCGGCGTGTCGCAGGCGGCAGCCAGCGCCCGGGAGTAGGGATGGCGCGAGCGGGTGGCCATGGCAGCGGCGATGACGAGGTAGCCGGGGTCAATTTCATGGCCATTGGCGAGAGTGGCGTGTCCCGACGTCAGGGTGCCGGTCTTGTCGAATACAACCGCGTCGATTTCCGCGAGACGCTCCATCGCCGACCCGTCCTTCACCATGATGCCGTTTTCGAACAGGCGGCGGGCCGCGACGACCTGAACCATCGGAACCGCGAGTCCGAGCGCGCAGGGACAGGTGATGATCAGCACCGCCACCGCGATGGTGACGGCGCGATGAACGTCGCCGGTCGCGATCATCCAGCCGACGAAGCTTAGAAATCCCGCAAGATGAACCACGGGGGCGTAGAGTGAAGCGGCCCGGTCGGCGACGCGGCGATAGCCTGTGCGACCGGATTCCGCTGCCTCCATCAGCCTCACCATTTCGGCGAGAAACGAATCCTTGGCCGCGGCAAGCGCCGTGATGGTGAGAGGGCCGGTGAGGTTGAGGGTGCCGGCCTGAAGAACCGAACCGGTCGATACCGCCTGAGGGGCGCCTTCACCCGACACGAGCGACACATCGATGTCAGAAGAGCCCTCTTCCACGCGCGCATCGACGGGAACCCGCTCGCCGGCGGAAAGCCAGATCGTCATGTCGGGTTGGATCTCGGCCACGGGCAGATAAAGTCGCGAGCCGTCGTCCTGCACGACGAGCGCCCCGCGAGCGGAGAGCCGGGCCAGGCCTTTCACTGCCACGCGCGCTTTTTCGCGCATCATGTGATCGAGCGTGCGGCCGATGAGGAGGAAGAACAACAGGGAGATCGACGCGTCGAAATAGGCGTGATGACCGTGATGCACGGTGTCGTAGAGGCTCATGCCGAAGGCAAGCAGCACGCCGATCGAGATCGGCACGTCCATGTTGGTGCGCCCGTGCCTCAGGCTTTCCCAGGCTGAGCGAAAGAACACGCGACCCGAATAGGCGAGGGCGGGAAGTGCGATGAATGCCGAGAGCCAATGGAACAGATCGCGCGTCTCGGAATCGGCTCCCGACCAGATCGAGACCGAGAGCAGCATGATGTTGCTCGAAGCAAAGCCCGACACGGCGAGCGCGCGCAGCAATTCGGACGATGTGCCGTCTTTCTTCTCGAGATCCGGATCGTCGAGATGGCATTTGTAGCCGAGACCTCGCAGGGTCTCAATGAGCGCGGGAGGCTGCGTCGCGTCGCGCCAGCGGATCGAGACGCGCTTGGTCGACAGGTTGACCCGCGCCTGCTCCACGCCTTCGAGGCGGGAAAGCGCCTTCTCGATGGTCTGGATGCACGCGCCGCAATGAATATCGGGGACAGAGAGGTCGGTTTGATAGGTGTCGCGGCCGATCAGGCGGCTGGCAAGCCGCACTTCCTCGTCAAGCGCAAGGTCGTCGCTCTCTGCGGGCTGACCAGCGCCCAGCGTGCAACAACTCATGAGTCAATCCATTCCTGTTACTGTGCGATGGCCCGATAGGCATGCCAGGTCGCATGACCCAGCACAGGGAACACCACGATCAATCCGAGGAGACCTGTCACGAGGCAGAGGAGAAACAGCCCCAGGACAATGGCGCCCCAGGTCAGCATCACCGGAAGGTTGTTCCAGACCAGCGCCATGCTGGTGCCCATGGCCGTGAACGCGTCGACCCTCTTGTCGAGCAGCATCGGAATCGAGAACACGCTGATGGCAAACGAGAAGGCTGCGAACAACCCGCCGATGGCGCTGCCGACAACAAGCATCGACAAACCGATCGGGGTCGTGAAGAGCATCGCGGCGATATGGTCGAGGCCCGGGAAGGGACGCAGGCCGAAGAACAATGCGTAGACGATCACAGCGGCCCGCATCCAGGTCAGCATGAGCAGGCTGAGAATGACGCCGATGAAGAGGATCTGGCCGCCCGAGCGCGCCTCGGACGCCAGCGTGTCGCGCGGTCGTCCCGAGCCCTCATGGGCAAGCCTGCGGCTCTTCTCGTAGAGCCCGACGGCCAGCAGGGGGCCGACGACCATGAAGCCCGCGAGCGCCGGCAACAGGATGTAGTCCCAGCCCATCGCGAACAGACCGTAGACGACCGCGAGCGAGATCAGGAACACGCCGATGCCATAGGCGAGGCTGATGGCCGAGCCTGTCTTGAAATCCCGCCAGCCGGCAGAGAGCCATTCAAACGCGGCGGCAGGTTGCAGATGGCGATTCAGGTCCACGGCCCGGGGCAGCGGCGGGACGGTTTCGGGGATCTTGATCATGCGTTGCCTCGTTATTCTTCGAATCGCGCGTTCAGCACGCGGACTTCGCAGCTCTGAAGGATGCGGAAGCGCCATTCTCCACGCCGATCTGTTTCGTGTGAGGAACACAGCCAGGCTCGGAGGTGAAGGCAACGTAGACGAGATGCGCATTGGCCATGACCAAGAGCAGCACGCCCGCGACGACGCCCAGCCAGACCATGCGTCTGGTGTTGGATCGGGATTGGGTTGCGTCGACGCTCATTTCCGCGAGGCTCCGAGGTCGACGACATAGAGCGCGAGAATCTTGCGCTCGAGCGGGGAAAGTCGGCCTTCCCAACTCGGCATGAAGCCCTGCCGCCCGTTGAAGATGGACGTGAAGATGGATTGCCGGTCGCCGCCGTAGATCCAGAACTGGTCGGTCAGATCGGGCGCGCCGAGTTCCGCGTTACCCTTGCCGTTCTCGCCGTGGCAGGACACGCAGTTGGTGATGTACGCTTCCTTTCCGGCCGCCAGCGCCTTTTCGTTGGCCGGCGTCGCGAGGGCGGGCTGGGAGAGCGACTGCACGTAGGTCGTCACGTTCTCCACATCCGCGCGCTGCAGCATCTGGTCGCGGCCAAAGGCGAGCATCTGGGACGTGCGAGCCTCGGCATGTCCCGAATTGATGCCGACGCGGAGCGTTTCGGCCACCGTCTCGGGCGTTCCGCCCCAGATCCACGATGCGCCGGTGAGTTGCGGATAACCCGGGCCGCCGGTCGCCTTGCCGCCATGGCAGACCGCGCAATTGTCGGTGAACAATGTGCGGCCGGATTCGCGAACGGATTGCATCAGCGCGGGATCGGCCTGGATCGCGGCGTAATCGCCGGACTCGATCTTCTTGGTCCAGACCTCTCGCGCGACCGAGGCCTGCTGCAGGCTCTGCGTAACGTTCGTTCGGTCGCTCGAGCCGAGCAAACCCTTGGTGTAGGTGGACCAGAGGGGCCATGCCGGCATCAGCACCCAGTAAATGAGCGCGAACGCGAAAGTGGCGATGAGAAAGAAATAGACCGGACGCGGCACCGGCGTATTCAGCTCGGTAATCCCGTTCCATTCATGCCCGGTCGTCATATGACCGGTATGAGGGTCGCGTTCGCCTACTGCCATGGCGTATCCTCGTCATGAATGACGTTCTCGGCGGCCTTGTCGAAACGCTTTCTGTTCGACGGCCAATACACATAGATCAAGACGCCGATCGACAGCGCGATGAGGTAGAAGAGCCCGAAAGACTTCGCGATCACGATGGTGGTGTTGTGGTCGATATCCATGATGGCTAGTTCCCCGCTTTCGCGACAGGCGGGTAGGCCGCGTCTGTAAGCTTTCCAAGGATCTGCAGGTAGGCGACGAGCGCATCCATCTCGGTCACCCGCCCTGGGACGCCGTCGAAGTCGCGGATCGTGGTTTTGTCGCCGTAGCGCGCGGTCACACCGGTCGAGAACGGGGTGTCGGGCATTGCCTGGCCCAAGGTATCGGCCGTGGCGTTGGCGATCATTTCATCCGTGTAGGGGACGCCGACGGCGCGCTGGGCCTTGAGATGCAGGCCGAGGTCGTCAGCCTTCAACTCGGCGCGCCCGAGATAGCGATAGGAGGGCATGATCGATTCCGGCACGACATCGCGCGGATTGTTCAGATGCGCCACGTGCCATTGATCCGAATACTTGCCGCCGAGGCGCGCGATATCGGGACCGGTTCGCTTCGAGCCCCACAGCATCGGGTGGTCGTATTTCGACTCCACCGCCAACGAATAGGGGCCGTAGCGCTCCACCTCGTCGCGCAGGGTGCGGATCATCTGCGAGTGGCACGCATAGCAACCTTCGCGGATGTAGATGTTGCGGCCGGACAGTTCCAGCGGGGTGTAGACCCGCATGTTGGGCGCATCCTCGACCGTCTCGTGGACCGTGAAGAGCGGAGCGATTTCCACGAAGCCGCCGATGCCGGCAACGAGGATGATCGCAAGCGCAAATCCAACCGTGTTGCGTTCAAGCTTGTAATGGAGGCCGAACATCCTCTTACTCTCCTGCCTCGACGCGAGCCGCGACGGGCACGGTGACCGGGCGATCCGATTCCGAGGGGCTCGTCTCCACGGCTCCGCGCGCGGTCATCCAGATGTTGTACAGACCGACGGCCGCGCCGATGAGGAAGAGCAGGCCGCCGATGGCGCGTGCGATGTAGTAGGGGCGCATCGCGACGAGGGAATCGACGAACGAATAGGCGAGCGTGCCGCTGTCGTTGTAGGTCCGCCACATCAGCCCCTGGATGATGCCCGAATTCCACATGGCGAAGACGTAGACGATGGTGCCGGACAGGGCGAGCCAGAAATGCACCTCGACGAGCCTCGCCGAATACATCGTCTCGCGTTTCCAAAGCCAGGGCACGACCGAATAAAACGACCCGAACGTGATGAGCGCGACCCATCCGAGGGCGCCGGCATGGACGTGGCCGACCGTCCAATCGGTGTAGTGGGACAGGGCGTTCACCGGCCGGATCGCCATGAACGACCCCTCAAAGGTGGACAGTCCGTAGAAGATCGCCGCCACCATCATGAAGCGCAGCGATGCGTCATCGCGCACCTTGTGCCATGCGCCGTTGAGCGTCAGCAGCGCGTTCCCCGCGGAGGCCCACGAGGGAACGAGCAGCATCACCGAGAACGTGACGCCCAGGGTCTGCACCCATTGCGGCAGCGCCGTGTAGTGCAGGTGGTGGGAGCCCGCCCACATATACATGAAGGTGATGCCCCAGAAGCTGATGATGGACATCCGGTACGAGTAGATCGGCCGCCCCGCCTTCTTGGGCAGATAATAATACATCATGCCGAGGAAGCCGGCGGTCAGGAAGAACGCCACCGCGTTATGGCCGTACCACCACTGGGTCATCGCATCCTGCACGCCGGAGAAGAGCGAATAGCTCTTGGCGTGAGCGAGCGAGACCGGCACCGCCATGTTGTTGACGATGTGCAGCACCGCCACGACCAGGATGAACGCCATGTAATACCAGTTGGCGACGTAGATATGCGGCTCCTTGCGGCGCATCAGGGTGCGGATGTAGATGGCGAAATACGTCACCCACACGATCACCAGCCAGATATCCGCATACCATTCCGGTTCCGCGTATTCCTTCGACTGGGTCAACCCCATCGAATAACCGCTCACCGCCAGAAGGCAGAACAGGTTGTAGCCGAGCAGGACGAACCAGGGGCTGAGCTGGTCTGGAAGCCGGGCGCGCGTGGTGCGCTGCAGGACGTGGAAGGACGTCGCGATGAGCGCGTTCCCGCCGAAGCCGAAGATGACCGCAGTGGTGTGGATGGGGCGCAGCCGGCCGAAGCTCGCCCAGCCGCCGTCGAATGTCATATCGGGATAGACCAGCAGCCACGCGACCCAATCTCCGACGAAGAGGCCGAACACCGCCCAGATCATCGACAGGATGATCCCGACCTTGCTCGGATCGTCGTAGTAATGCGCGAGGCGTTCCGGGCTGGGCTCGGGGTCATAGAAGCTAGAGATCACGAGAAAACCCAGCCCGAGGCTGGCAAGGAGAATGAACGCGCCGTGCCCGCCGATGAGGTCGTCGCGGCCCATGGCGGCCATCGCAAGGCCGCAGAGGCCGAGGGCGCCCAGAATGGTGAGAGCGAGTTGTCTCTCATTTCTTGTCAGCTGCGAGACCATCGTGGCGTTCTCTTTTTCTCGAATATAGGGGTCCTTATGCAGGCCCTCGGCATAATCGCATTGATTAGGATCAATGCGGTCTTGTCAAAGGGGGGCGGGCGAACCGCGGGATTGTCCGGGCGGCCTTGCGGAATGTGCGGCGGTTTGCCTCCTCGGCGGAGGGCGCTCATCCGCCGAAAGCGTTAGCCCGAACTCGTAGATGGCGCCCTCGACGCCCTCCGGACAAACTGGCCCACGCACCATCCGCCGGTCTCGTGCCGCGGCGGGCCGCCAGGGGAGAGGTCTATGGGCAAATCGGGTGATCGGGTTGACCATGGCAAACCTGCCGATTCCGGAGAGGCCGGCCGGATTTTCGCGGCGATGATGGAGGCGGCGCGCGAGCCGGAGAGGTTTGCCGTCCGCACCGTGGAACGCGGGCGCCCCCGCGGCGCGGGGCGCGATGCGCCCGGTTGGCTCCCCCCACACGCCGCCGAGACGAGCGACCGCCCGGAACTGATGCCCGAATCGCCTGAAGCGCGGGTCCGCCTCGGAAAGCACGATCTGAAGCCGCTCTCCGGCATCTTCGATCCGGACGGCCGCCGCAACTACACGGATATCACCTATCCGTGGCGCTGTGTATGCAAGGTCGCTTCGGGGACGCGCGGAGGCTCCGGCGTTCTCATCGGCGCACGTCATGTGCTGACCGCGAGCCATGTCATCGATTGGGGGCTTAAGTCGGCCTCCGTGTCCTTTGTCCGCAACGGCGTGTCCTTTGCATCGGCGGGGGTGACGGACGGGTTCGCCTATGAAGAGATCGGCGATGTGGACTACGACAATTCCGACAGCGATTACTGCGTCCTCGTTCTCAACGCCCGCCTCGGCGACACCCTCGGGTTCCTGGGGGCTCAAACCTACGATTCGAGCTGGGACGACGACGTGACAATCTGGTCCAACATCGCCTATGCGCCCGACAAGGGCGCCGGCAACAATCCCACTTTCCAGACGGATTTCTCTCTCGACGAGGACGATTTCGACCTGGGGGGCGGACGGACGCTTTTCACCGGCACCGGGGATTTCGTCCCCGGCATGTCCGGCAGCCCGGTTTTTGCAAGGTTCGCGGGAGACAGGCGCGTGGTCGGCGTGGTCAGCGCCGCCGGCAGTGGGATCTACGATTACAACTTCATCGCCGGCGGCCAGGATCTGACCGACCTCGTCATAGAGGCCCGTGCGACGCTTCCCTGACGATCAAGGCCCGGCCCTTGGCCGATCCCGGTTGACACGGTCGCGGGGGAGGCGGACCGTTCGGTTGCCTGCCGGACGGAGGAAGGTCGGGCGGGCCAGCGCGGAACTGAACATTAGTTCGAATTGGCGGATCTCCCATGGTGGTCGAGACGCATTACGCCAAGAGTGGCGATCTCCGCATAGCCTATCAGGTCGTCGGCAAGGGACCGCTGGATCTGGTTTTCGTGCCCGGATTCATCTCGAACCTCGACCATTATTGGGACGAGCCCACGCTGGTCCATTTCCTGTCTCGCCTGAGCGCGTTCAGCCGCCTCATCCTGTTCGACAAGCGCGGAACCGGTCTGTCGGACCGGCTCGGGACCTTGCCCACGCTGGAAGAGCGGATGGACGATGTGCGGGCCGTCATGGATGCGGTCGGAAGCTCCCGGGCGGCTTTGCTCGGGATCTCCGAAGGGGGCGCGATGAGCATGCTGTTCGCCGCGACCTACCCCGAGCGGATTCAGGCCCTCATTCTCTATGGCGCCTATGCCCATTTCCACACCTRGGTGCTGTCGCCGGACCGGTTCGAAAACTTCCTGGCCAAGATCGATGCCTCCTGGGGGACCGGTGCGAGCCTCAGCGCCTTCGCGCCGAGCAAGGTCGCGGACGAGCGCTTCCGGCAATGGTGGGCCCGCTTCGAGCGGCTGGGCGCCAGCCCTTCGGCGGTGATCATGCTGATGCGCATGAACAGCCAGATCGACGTCCGCCACATTCTTCCGGCCATCCGCGTTCCGACGCTCGTCCTTCATCGATCGGGGGACACGCGGGTGAACGTGGAGGGCGGCCGCTATCTGGCGGCGCACATACCGGGAGCCCGATACGTCGAATTGCCCGGCATCGATCATGTGATGTGGGCGGGCGATGTCGATCGGCCGGCCGATGAAATCGAAGAATTCCTCACCGGCACCCGCGGCGAGACCGAGCCGGACCGGGTGCTGGCAACGGTATTGTTCACCGACCTCGTCGATTCCACCCGCCGCGCCGCCGAAATCGGGGACCACCGCTGGCGCGCTCTCCTGGCCGCTCACGACGAAGTCGTCAGGCGCGAGATCGACCGGTTCCGCGGGCGCGAGATCAAGACCCTCGGCGACGGGTTTCTCGCGACTTTCGACGGCCCGGCCCGCGCCGTGCGATGCGCGGCTGAGATCGTCGAGGCCATGCCCGCGCTCGGGCTCGAGATCCGCTGCGGCGTTCACACCGGTGAAGTCGAGATCAAGGGCGAGGATATCGGCGGCATCGCGGTCAATATCGCGGCCCGGATCGCAGCGCTGGCCGAGAGCGGGAAGGTCCTGGTATCCCGCACCGTCCGCGATCTCGTGGCAGGATCGAACCTGCGGTTCGAGGACAGGGGCGCGCACATGCTGAAAGGTCTCAGCGAGAGCATGATTCTCTACGAGGCGGCGCCCGTGAAGTGAAGGGGTGGCCGACACGGGGCGCTGCCTATACACGCGATGCTGACGGAGCTCGCTATTCCGATTGGCAGTTTCCGAAGGCGGCCGATATCAGCCCTGATCCGCATCAGGACTGATATCTGGATTATCCGCTCAGTAGCGTGTCTTGGTCGGCAGATCGCGATATTCCTGCCAAACTTTTTGAGCGTCTTCCTGCATCATCTGGCTAATCTTGACCGTGCGGTCGGCGTAAGGCCGCTTCATGTCTTCGCTGATGTTGGAATCGTCGAACAGATCCGCGTAATCGGTCCATGCGGCTGCGTAATAAATCCGGTCGACGCGGGCCCAATAAGCCGTTGCATAGCACATCGGGCAGCATTCACAGCTCGTGAACATGGTGGCGCCCTTGATGTTGGGGGCCCCGACCTTCTTGCAGGCCATCCTGATGGCGTTCACTTCAGCGTGCGCCGAGGGGTCGTTGTCGCGAAGAACACTGTTGCCGCTCGCGGCAAGCACTTGTCCGTCACGGACAATAACAGCGCCGAAGGGTCCGCCGGTCTTGTCGATCACGCCGGCTTGCCGCATCAGCTTGATCGCCTGGCTCATGAACTCGCGGTTCTGATCGGGTGTAAGCGCCGGGGCCGTTGCTGCCGCTTGCGCGTGCGCAGACGAGGCACACCCGCCGACCAGCGCCGCGCCTAGAACCGCTGCGCCTCCGGCCAGGAAGTCACGTCGCTCGATGACCCGCGTCGATGAAAATAGCGCATCGAGCGCTGATGTGATGTTACCAGACGAACTCATAATCTCTCCCGGGCCGAAGCCAAATGATCCTGCGGTGGGAGAAAAATAGCATGGCCCAGCAAAAAAACAGATTTCTTTAGTAGTAAATTCCGGAAATCCGTCAAAATTCTTATCATTACGTTACGGCCGTTGGTGCGTTGGGTGCCCCGTCGTCTTTACTGATCTTGTCTGTGAGGAGGGGGCCAATGCGCAAAAGCGTCGCCGGCGCCGGCTCCGAACGCCATTGACCCGCACGGCCCTCTTCGTGTTTCCTCGGCAATGACAGGGACGGAGCGAGGTACCACGTGACACATCTGATCGGATTGTCGGGAAGCCTGCGCCAGGGCTCGTTCAACACGGCGCTCCTGCGCGCTGCCGTCGCGGTGATGCCGGAAGGGTCACAGCTGAGCGTCGGGTCGATCCGCGATATTCCGCTATATGACGGTGACCGCGAGACCGCCGACGGGATCCCCGATGCGGTGACCATTCTCAAGGACGCGATCGCCGCCTCCGACGGCCTCCTTCTGGTGACGCCCGAATACAACAATTCGATTCCCGGCGTGTTCAAGAACGCCATCGACTGGCTGTCGCGCCCGCCCGCCGACATCAAGCGCGTCTTCGGCGGGAAGCCGGTGGCTTTGATGGGCGCGTCGCCCGGCGGCTTCGGCACCATCCTCAGCCAGAACGCCTGGCTGCCGGTGCTGCGGACCCTGGGCGCGGAACTGTGGTCGGAGGGACGGATGCTGGTGTCGCGCGCGCAAAGCGCGTTCAACCCGGACGGGACGCTCGCCGATCCGAAGGCCGAAGAGCAGCTGCGAAAGTTCGTCGCCGGATTTGTAGCCGCCGCGCAATCGCGAAACGGGAAATCCTGAGCGATCCGGCGTTGAGCAAAGTCAATGATGGGGGATCGCCGGATGGTCATGATCCCAGCGCCGATCGGCAGGCGGCGGGTGCTGGCGTCCGGCGTCGGTGCGTTCGATGGAGTGCGTGCTGCCAGGGGCGGCCCCGCAGCGCCCGGGCATGTCGGCTCTCCCGTCTGCGGAGAGGAGGCTTGTGATGAAAACCTTCGCCATTCTGGTCGGCGCCGGGCTGATGTCCGTCGGCGGCATCGCGGCCGCGCAGGCGCAGCCCAATCCCATTCAGGGCACGCCCGGCTCGGTATTCCCCCTCGCGGCCCCGAACGAGGTGCAGATGTTCAACGGCGTGCCGTGCCGCACCGTCCTCGTCCAGGGCACCCGGGTGCCGGTGGAATGCGCCGGACCGGTCGCCACCGGCACGTTCGATCCGGGCGTCACCGGAAGCATCGTCGTGCAGCCGATGACCGGAGCACCGCTGACCGGCACCCCCGGTTCGGTCTTTCCTCACGCCGCTCCGAACGAGGTCCAGATCATCAACGGCGTGCCGTGCCGCACCGTCCTGATCGCAGGGACCAACACACGGATGCCGGTGGAGTGCGCGCGCTAGCGGGCTCTCGCGGCCACGGGGAGGAGGGTTGCGCTCTTTAGATGCCACGCGACCACCGYCGTCATGCGCGGGCTTGTCYCGCGTACCCACGTCTTAACCSGCGCGCCGCAAGAAAGMCGTGGGTGGCCGRGTCRAGCCCGGCCATGACGGGGGAGCTCCCCCCTTCGTCATGCGCGGGCTCGTCCCGCGTACCCACGCCTTAACCCACGCCGCGCAAGAAAGCCGCGGGTGGCCGGGTCGAGCCCGGCCATGACGATTGTGGGTGTGATCGGGGGGAGCTTTTCCAACGAGCTAACCCCTGCGTCATGCGCGGGCCTGACCCGCGTACCCACGCCTTACACCCGCTCGCCACAAGAAAGCCGTGGGTGGCCGGGTCGAGCCCGGCCATGACGGTGGTGGGTGGCGATGGAACTCAGTAACATTCGTAAATGCGAAAGGGCGGCTGGGTTTACATCATGTCAAACAGGCGCAACGGCACGCTGTATCTCGGCGTCACCAGCAGCCTGTCCCATCGTGCGTGGCAGCACCGCGAAGCGCTCCTCGAAGGCTTCACGAAAACCTACGGGCTCACGCGGCTCGTTTATTACGAATGGTTCGACGACATCCGCCACGCGATCCAACGCGAGCGCAACATGAAGCACTGGCCGCGCGCATGGAAAGTCCGCCTCATCCACGGCATGAATCCCGACTGGGAYGATCTCTACGAGACGCTGAACCAGTRAGCGCTCCCGGCCCCCACCCCCACCGCCGTCATGCCCGGGCTTGACCCGGGCACCCACGCCTTTGCTTCACCTTTTGGTGTTTCAACCCTGCAGCTCAACTGTTCGTTTGATATCCATATGCAGCTCTGGGTTAGTAACGGCTGAATTTAAAACACCTAGACCTATGCGCTTTTGCTCGGTCCTCGACTGCTGCGAATTCCTGGGAAGAGTTGAATGCAACGCTTTACAATGCGTTGCCATTTTAGCCCACCGTCGCTCACGCGTTTAACAGTTATTGCATAAAACCAAGCTTCAAATACTTGAGCTTCGATAGGCATTCCGCCCGCGACACGACCAAAGTCATGACTTGCTATCCATAGAAGGATATCATTACCTAGGTCTGAAAAATTTTCTAAAACAGCCGCCGGATCACGGTTCGCGTGTTTAAAAAAATTGACGAAGCGGCGAATATCTTTTTCAGCGTCTTGAAGACTAATTCCTTTGCGATCTGCAAAATTGTGCAGGACCGTTCTTACTCCTGTGCGACCACCAATTGTTGTTAGGATTTCACGAGCTGCCGCTGCGAGAGTGTAAATTGGGACTGGATGGGTATCTTCAAAAAAGAGGCGAATCGCAGTCTTCAACTCGGCTTCTGCAATATCAATTTAGTTAGCTTTTGAGGAACTTCCGCAGAGTTTTTTCGCATCGGGCACTGCCGTGAGAGCGAGGGAGCGCCCAATAGACGTGCGCTCCCTCGAACAGAACTACGAACACCCCGTCGTGCTTCCACACGTGTCACACTTCAAACACGTCCCGTTCCGCACGAGCGTGAAGTTCGCGCATTCCGGGCAAGCTTCCCCTACATAGCCCTTCATCTTCGCTTCCAGGCGGCGATCGGCCGTCGTCACCTGCGCGGCGGACGGCGCGGCGAAGCCGAGTTTGGCGATCTCCGCTTCGCCCACATGCTCCGGCTCTTCCTTCAGCGCCGTTGCGCCCATCGTCAGGCCGCCGGTGGGGCGGCCGGCGCCGCCGGAGATGAGCATCAGGCGGTCGGAGGTGCCGCGGGTGAAGCCCTTGGAGATGTAGGACGAGGCGGAGGAGGTCTCCGGCGCCTTCGATTGGGCTTCGCCCTGGCCGATGGTGGTGGGGCCGGATTCCGACGGGTCCACATGGGCGAGGTCGTTGCGGCCGAGATACGAGACCGCGAGTTCGCGGAAAACGTAATCGAGGATCGAGGTGGCGCTCTTGATGCGCTCGTTGCCCTGCACGAAGCCCGCGGGTTCGAAACGCGTGAAGGTGAAGGCCTCCACGTATTCTTCCAGCGGCACGCCATATTGCAGGCCGAGCGAGATCGCGATGGCGAAGTTGTTCATCATCGCGCGGAAGGCGGCGCCTTCCTTGTGCATGTCGATGAAGATCTCGCCGATGCGGCCGTCATCGTATTCGCCGGTGCGCACATAGACCTTGTGGCCGCCGACGACGGCTTTCTGCGTGTAGCCCTTGCGGCGATCCGGCATCTTTTCGCGGTCGCGGATGGCGACCACGCGCTCGACGATGCGCTCCACCACCTTCTCGGTGAGGTGGGCTGCTTTCGCCGCCGCCGGCATGGCGACGAGCGCTTCCACCGCGTCGTCCGCATCCTCGTCCTCATCGGCGATGAGCGCGGAGTTCAGCGGCTGCGACAGCTTCGAGCCGTCGCGGTAGAGCGCGTTGGCTTTCAGCGCAAGACGCCACGAGAGCATGTAGGCGCTCTTGCAATCCTCCACCGTCGCGTCGTTCGGCATGTTGATGGTCTTGGAGATCGCCCCCGAGATGAAGGGCTGAGCCGCCGCCATCATGCGGATGTGGCTGTCGACCGAGAGATAACGCTTGCCGATGCGGCCGCACGGATTGGCGCAGTCGAACACCGAGTAATGCTCGGGCTTGAGATGCGGTGCGCCCTCGAGCGTCATCGCGCCGCAAACGTGGATGTTGGCGGCCTCGATATCGGCCTTCGAGAAGCCGAGATAGGGCAGGATCTCGAAGGACGGATCGTTGAGCTTTTCCGCCGGCACTTTCAGCGCACCGGTGAGAAAGTCTTCGCCGAGCGTCCATTTGTTGAACACGAACTTGATGTCGAAGGCGCTCTTGAGACCCTTCTCGATCGCGTCGATCTTGTCCTGCGTGAAGCCCTTGGCGGCGAGCGATCCGGGATTGATCGCAGGCGCCTGGCCCATGGTGCCGTGGCCGAGGGCATAGACCTCGATCTCTGCGATCTCCGCCTCGCTGTAGCCCAGCGTGCGAAGCGCATCAGGCACGGCGCGGTTGATGATCTTCCAATAACCGCCGCCGGCGAGCTTCTTGAACTTCACCAATGCGAAATCGGGCTCGATACCGGTGGTATCGCAATCCATCACGAGGCCGATCGTGCCGGTGGGCGCGATGACGGTGGCCTGCGCGTTGCGGTAGCCGTGCTTCTCGCCGAGTTCGAGGGCAAGATCCCAGGCCTGCCTGGCGTGCTGCACGAGCTTCGCTTCGGGGCAAGATGCGTGATCGAGCGGCACCGGGTTGTTGCTTAAGGACTCGTAGCCCTCCGACACGCCATGCGCCGCGCGGCGATGGTTGCGGATGACGCGCAGCATGTGCTTGGCGTTCTTCGAATAGTTGGGGAACGGCCCGAGTTCGCCCGCCATCTCGGCGGAGGTCGCATAGGACACGCCGGTCATGATGGCGGTGAGCGCGCCGCCGAGCGCGCGGCCGGCATCCGAATCGTAGCCGAGGCCCATGGTCATGAGCAGGCCGCCGATATTGGCGTAGCCCAGACCGAGCGTGCGGTATTCATAGGAGAGTTCGGCGATTTCCTTCGAGGGGAACTGCGCCATCATCACGGAGATTTCAAGCACCACCGTCCAGAGGCGGCAGGCATGCTCGAACGACTCGACTTCGAACGTCTTGCTGGCGCGATCGTAGAATTGCAGCAGGTTGGCGGAGGCCAGATTGCACGCGGTGTCGTCCAGGAACATGTATTCCGAGCACGGATTGGACGCGCGGATGCGGCCGCCCGCCGGGCAGGTGTGCCAGTCGTTCATGGTGGTGTTGTAGTGCAGGCCCGGATCGGCGGACGCCCATGCGGCGTGACCGATCTGCTCCCACAGGTCGCGGGCCTTCAAGGTCTTGATGGTCTTGCCGTCCTTGCGGGCCTTCAGGTGCCAATCGGCATCAGCTTCCACTGCGCGGAGAAAGTCGTCGGTGAGCGAGACCGAGTTGTTGGAGTTCTGGCCCGACACGGTGAGATAGGCGTCCGAATCCCAATCGGTGTCGTAGATCGGGAAGTCGATATCCGTGTAGCCCTGCTTGGCGAACTGGATGACGCGCTTGATGTAGTTGTCGGGGATCATGACGCGGCGCGCCATTTTGATCTCCTTCTTCAACGCCGGGTTCTTTTCCGGGTCGAAGCAGGCATCGTCATCGGCCTCGCAATTCACGCAGGCGCGCATGATCGCCTTGAGGTGCTTGTTGCCGAGCTTGGAGCCGGTGACGAGCGCCGCGACTTTCTGCTCTTCCTTCACCTTCCAGTCGATATAGGCCTCGATATCCGGGTGATCCACATCGACCACCACCATCTTGGCGGCGCGACGCGTGGTGCCGCCCGACTTGATGGCGCCGGCGGCGCGGTCGCCGATCTTGAGGAACGACATCAGGCCGGAGGAGCGGCCGCCGCCGGAGAGCTTTTCGCCTTCGCCGCGCAGCTTGGAGAAGTTGGAGCCGGTGCCGGAGCCGTATTTGAACAGGCGCGCCTCACGCACCCACAGATCCATGATGCCGCCCTCGTTCACCAGGTCGTCCTCGACGCCCTGGATGAAACAGGCATGCGGCTGCGGATGCTCGTAGGAGGATTTGGACTTGGTGAGCTTGCCGGTCTTGTGGTCCACGTAATAATGGCCCTGGCTCGGACCATCGATGCCGTAGGCCCAGTGCAGGCCGGTGTTGAACCATTGCGGCGAGTTCGGCGCCACCATCTGGTTCGCCAGCATGAAGCGCAGTTCGTCGTAGAACGCCTGGGCGTCGTCCTCGGACGAGAAATAGCCGCCCTTCCAGCCCCAATAGGTCCAGCAGCCGGCCAGGCGATCGAAGACCTGCTTGGAGGAGATCTCGGAGCCGGTGCGCTGGTCCTCGGGGAGCTCGGAAAGAGCCGCCTCGTCGGCGGTCGAGCGCCAGAGCCAGGAGGGGACGTCGTTCTCTTCGACTCGTTTCAGGCGCGCGGGCACGCCGGCCTTGCGGAAGTACTTCTGCGCCAGCACGTCGGACGCCACCTGGCTCCAGCTGTCCGGAACCTCGATATCGTCAAGCTTGAAGACGACCGAGCCGTCCGGGTTGCGAATCTCGCTCGTGGCGAGACGGAAGGCCAGGGAGGAGTAGGGCGATTGCCCCGATTTCGTATAGCGCCGCTCGATCCGCATCAGTCAAATCCCATTGATCGGAGACAAAGGTCCCCTGGCCACGTCGAACGTGGCTCCCCAGCCCAAAAATTGTTAAACGCCTCCGCGGCCCATTTTAGGTCCGCCACACGCATCCACGTCCAAGTTTCGACCTCACCCCGCGGCAACATTCGACCCGCGGCGGGAACCTGCCGCGCGGCTGAGACGCAATACCTGTCGGGATGTACTTCCGGCTGTTTCGAGCCGGCCGCCGGTCTTGGATCGGCACTGTCAAAACCTAGTCCCGTCATCCGCCCTCCGTCAAGAACTTGTGGTCGGGGTGGTCGCTGGAAACTAGATATAGTGTCTATGGGTTAAAAATGTGGAGAGCCTGTGGATGATTTGCTAACCCTCGGATTCTCCTTCGGGAATCTTGTCATTCCCGTCGCGCAAACGGTCTTGAGCCGGCTTAGCAACCGGTCTTGAGCCGACGAAATGGGTCAAAATTTTTTTCTGCCGTTGACGTGGCGTCATTTTTCGACAGGTGCGGCGCGGGGCGCGCGATCGACAGAAAATCAAGCGATTAGGGGAGCGGCGGGCGAGCGCGACTCAGAAGCGTCGTCTCGGCCCCCGATGCGAGAATCGGGGCGTTTCGGCGGAACGGCTTGAAGGCTGGACTTCCAGCGCCCGCGAAGCCATATTCCGCGCGAATTCGAACCCCCCTTCGGCGGCAGCAATGAAACAGTTCTGGCTTCAGTTCTTCACCTGGTGGAACGGCGAAACCCTCGGCACCCGATTCTACACTTGGCGCTTCGGCAACCCGGTGGGACAGGATGAGCTGGGCAACCGCTATTACCGGGCGGAGGGTCCGCTGATCGATCGTTCGGTCGGAACTGAGCGCCGCTGGGTCATCTATAACGGCGTGGCGGACGCCTCCAAGGTCCCTCCGGGATGGCGGGCCTGGCTCTCCCACAATGCGAGCGTGCCGCCGAGCGAGGAAGAGTACCGCCCGCGCGAGTGGGAAAAGGGCCATCTGCCCAACATGACCGGCACGCCCCACGCCTATCATCCGCCGGGATCGCAACTCGGCACGGGCCAGCGCCCCGCGGCCACCGGCGACTACGTTCCGTGGAGCCCGAAGGAATAGGCAGTCAGCCCGCCGGCGACCGCTCGTTCGGATGGAAGAATGATTGCTGGCGCACGGCCGCGTCGGCGAACAAGCCGAAGGCCTGGATCACCAGCCCTTGCGCGAGGGTGATGCCCCGCGCGACGCCGCTGCCTTTCAGCACCGCCCCCCTCTCGTCCGCCACAGGATGGCGATAGGAGCCTCCCGCGCCGAGAATACAGTTCTGGCAGCGGATGGGGCCGTTGATCTGCGCGCCGTCGCCGATGTTGTTGCCGAGGCTCAGTGAGCCGCCTCCCAGCAGCCTGACATTCTCGCCGATGGCGATGCCGTCCGGGCCGGCCTTGATGGTAAACCCGCCTTCCTCGCCGATCTCGCTCCGCGCGCCGATGCGGATCTGGCCGCCCTCCGCCACGATTCGCGTGCCGGGATAGAGAATCGCGCCGTCGCCGATCGCGATCCGACCCTCGCCCACGATCTGGAGAATGACGCCCGGCCAGAGAACCACACCCGGACCGAGGATCACCCCGGGCGAGACCAGGGTCGCCTGCGGGCAGGGGACGACAATCCCGGATGCGCCCAGCGCCACCGTCTCGGCTTCGCCGAGAAAGCCTAGCGCCAGGCGGGCCTGGTCGGTCGGAGGAGACGCCGTGATCATCCGCCGATGATCGCGAAGCGGGAGCCCGCTGTCACCTCGTGAGGCGGGATTGCGCCCGCTATGCACAGGGGAGATTTACTCGGCGGCGGCCGGCATCTGCGCGTCGGAGAGCCACCTCCCGAGATCCGCGCGGGCGCGATCCGTGAGGGCGTTCTTCTTGGCTAGGGTCTTCGCCGGCCCGCGCAGACGCTTCCCGTCTTCCGCTTTGGGCGCGATCTCCAGCGGGGGAAACAGCCCGAAATTGACGTTCATCGGCTGGAAGGAGCGCGGACCCTCGTCGATGGTCTCGATGTGCCCGCCCGTGATGTGGTTGATGAGCGCGCCCAGGGCGGTCGTCCCGGGCAGCGGTTCCACGGGGCACCCGAGGCGCTCGGCGGCGGCCATGCGGCCGGTCATGAGGCCGATGGCAGCGCTCTCCACATAGCCTTCGCAGCCGGTGATCTGCCCGGCGAAACGCAGGCGGGGCATGGCCTTCAGGCGAAGGGTCTGGTCGATCAGCTTGGGCGAGTTGAGGTAGGTGTTGCGATGCAGCCCGCCGAGCCTTGCGAACTCGGCATTCTCGAGCCCCGGAATCATCCGCAGCACGCGCGCCTGATCGCCGTATTTCAGCTTGGTCTGAAAACCCACCATGTTGAAGAGCGTGCCGAGCGCATTGTCCTGCCGCAGCTGCACGATGGCGTGGGCCTTGACCATGGGATCGTTGGGGTTGGTCAGGCCGACCGGCTTCATCGGGCCATGCCGCAGCGTCTCCCGGCCGCGTTCCGCCATCACCTCGATGGGAAGGCAGCCGTCGAAATAGGGCGTCGAGGCTTCCCATTCCTTGAAGTCGGTCTTGTCGCCGGAAATGAGCGCATCGATGAACGCTTCATACTGCTCCTTGTTCATGGGGCAGTTGATGTAGTCCTTGCCGTTACCGCCCGGCCCGACCTTATCGTAGCGCGATTGGAACCACGCCAYGTCCATGTTGATGGATTCGCGGTACACGATCGGCGCGATCGCATCGAAGAAGGCCAGCTCCTTCTCGCCTGTCAGCGACAGGATGGCTTGGGCTAGCGCCGGCGAGGTGAGGGGGCCAGTCGCAATGATGACCGAACTCCATTCCTCCGGCGGGAGGCCGGCGATTTCGCCCCGTTCGATGGTGACGAGCGGATGCGCTTCGAGAGCGGCGGTGACGGCGCTCGAAAACCCGTCGCGGTCGACCGCGAGCGCGCCGCCGGCGGGAACCTGATGCGCGTCGCCCTTGGCCATGATGAGGGAGCCCAGCGTTCGCATTTCCTGGTGCAGGAGCCCGACCGCGTTGGCGGTCGCGTCGTCCGAGCGGAACGAGTTGGAGCAGACGAGCTCGGCTAGCCCTTCGGTCTTGTGAGCGTCGGTGCCGCGAACGGGGCGCATTTCGTGGAGGATCACCGGAACGCCGGCCTGAGCGATCTGCCAGGCCGCCTCGGAGCCGGCAAGGCCGCCGCCAATGACATGGATGGGTTCAAGTGTGTTCATCGTATCCCTCGCGAGCGCGCTTTGTTGACCCTCGGAACGGCGCGGGTCAAGTTGAGGCATTCCTATTCCTTGCCCATTCCTTGGCGAAGGCGTCTCATATGTCTCTCAAACGACCGGTCGTGCTTATTACAGGAGCCAGCCGGGGCATAGGCGCTGCTTTGGCGCAGCTCGCGGCGACCCGTGGCTACGACTTGGCGATCAACTACCGGACCGAGCGCGAGGAGGCCGAGCGCGTCGCCGCCACCTGTCGGGCGTCCGGAGCAGCGGTGGCGATCTGCGCGGGCGACGTGTCCATCGAGGGCGATGTGGTGCGTATCTTCGACGAGGCGCAAGCGGCCCTCGGGCCGCTCTCGCACGTGGTCAACAATGCGGGCATCACCGGCAAGTCGAGCCGCCTCGACGAGGCGGATGCGGCCACGATCGAGACCACCATCGATATCAACGTGCTGGGAGCGATCTTCGTCGCCCGCGAGGCCTCGCGCCGCCTCTCGCGCCGCCATGGCGGCCTTGGCGGTTCCATCGTCAACATCTCGTCGATTGCCGCGCGCCTCGGCAGCGCGGGCGAGTATGTCTGGTACGCCGCTTCCAAGGGAGCCGTCGACGCGCTGACCGTGGGTCTCGCCCAGGAGCTCGCATCCGACGGCGTGCGGGTGAATGCCGTTTCGCCCGGCATCACGCGGACGGATATCCACGAGCGGAGCACCGGCGACGCGGGGCGGGTGGAACGCCTCCGGTCAAAGATCCCGCTCAATCGTGTCGGCGAGCCGGGTGAGGTGGCGGAAGCGGTCCTGTTCCTGATGTCGGACGCGGCCGCCTACATCACCGGCGCCAACCTGCCGGTATCCGGAGGTCGCTGAAGAGGACCCGAAAAGGAAACGCCCGCCAGAGGCGGGCGCGAGTTTATGTTGCGATGCAACAATTATTAGGCGACTGCGTGCTCGCGAGCGACGCTTTCGATCTGGAAGCGGGAAATACCAAGATCGTCGAGCTCGCGGTCGGTGAGCTGCGACAGCTCACGGACAGTGTCGCGATAACGCATATAGTTGCGGACTTTAGACAGAATGTAGGTCACGAACATGAGAGGCTCCTTCAGTTAGCCGGCCCGGTAGACCGGCAGCCGTTTGTTCTTGCGTGTGTGCAATGCAGCATATAGGGGTGGGTCAGCCGGAAAGGGAGTGGTGATATTGTAGGGCTGTTATGCTTTAGTCGCATGGCAGCCTAAGGAGGGGTTAACCAGCGTCCCAGCAGGCGCATGGCCCGTTAACCAAGACGACCTAGGACGTTGATCCTGTTTCGCATTGTGTGGCGCCCTCACACGCGGCATTCTTTCGGCCGGATCGCGCTATCCTTGGGGAAACCATGCAACAGGCCATCACGCTGATTTTCAGCAATTTCACGCTCACGCTGTTCGTCATTGGCCTCGCGGTCGCCCTGTCGCTCCTCGCACGCCGCCCGCGCCCCTGGGATCGCGCCGCCATCGTCGAAGCGCTGCTTTCCTGGTTTCTCTTCTTCTCGATCGGCGTGAGCTTCCTCTACAATTTCATCATGCACGTCTTCTTCTCGGAGATCGCCGCATCCTTCATCGGGTGGCAGACGAGCCCGTTCCAGAAGGAGGTGGGCTTTGCGAGCCTCGGCTTCTCGGTCGTCGGCTTCCTGGCGTTCAGGGGCGGGCCGGAGGTGAGGCTCGCTGCGCTGGTCGGGCCGGCCTGCTTCTTGTGGGGGGCAGCCATCGGCCACGGGATGCAGATGGTCGAGGCCCATAATTACGCCCCCGGCAATGCCGGGGTGATCTTCTATACCGACATCCTGCTGCCGATCTTCGGCCTGGCGCTCTTTTGGCTCTGCCGCCAGACTTCGAGGGAGACCGCTTACGCGCGATAAGGGGCGTGGGCTCAATCGGCCGTTGAGAGACCTTGCTCGCTCGCGAGGGCCGAGAGTTTGCGTTCCGCCAGATCGGCCAGATAGCTACGCGGCGTCTGCGCGCGCACGTGGCGCACGGCATTCCGAAGATCCTCCATGGTGCTGCGATCGAGCGTGAACGCCCGCGCGTCAGAAGCGTAAATTGCGAGATCCATCGACACCCCTTCGAAAATGGCAGCTTTCGGCCCATCCGCCGGACCTTGATCGCTCAAATAGGGTCGTGATGGCCGCAGCCGCGTGTTCGAGCGCACGGGCCGGTGCCTGTTGGTGCAGGTTTGAAAAGTCTGCTATGGCGGCGTAACCATCGCGGCAATCGGGCGGCGATCGCAGACCAAATCGAAGAGGGTGAGAACCCATGTTTCCCGAGAGGCTGACCGGAGGCTACCGCGCCTTCCTGCAGGGTCGTTTCGCCAGCGAGCGCCTACGCTATGAGGCCTTGGCCGATAAGGGGCAAAAGCCCGAAATCATGGTCGTCGGCTGTGTCGACTCGCGGGTTTCGCCGGAAGTGATTTTCGATGCGGCGCCGGGCGAATTGCTGGTGGTGCGCAACGTTGCCAATCTCGTGCCGCCCTATGAGCCCGACCGCGATTCCCAACACGGCACCAGCGCCGCGCTGGAGTTCGGCGTGCAGGCCCTGCGGGTCAAGCATATCGTGATTCTGGGGCACGCCTATTGCGGCGGGATCGGGGCGTTCGCGGACGACCGCAAGCCGCTGTCGCCGGGCGATTTCATCGGCAAATGGATGTCGCAGATTGCTCCGGCGGCCGAAAGCCTGGGAGCACGCGCGAAGGATGACGGCGAGGCCTATCTGCGCCGCCTCGAATTCGCCTCCGTGGAGCTCAGCCTGAAGAACCTCATGACGTTCCCTTGCGTACGGATTCTGGTGGAACGCGGAAAGCTGCAACTTCACGGCGCCTATTTCGGCGTCGCCAGTGGACGGCTGCTGGTCCGCGATCCCGTGACCGGCCGTTTCGAACCAGTGGCCGGTGGAGAACCCGATCCGCTGGCGATGATCCGCTGCACCTAAGGCCGGCCTGGTGGCCGAGTCACGGTGCTGATCACTCCTCGTCCTTCAATCGATTGCGGGGCTTCGAGATCTTGACGTGCGAGGTAATGGCGCGCGTGCCGACTTGTCTCCATGGTCACTCCCGGTTCCGCACGGGAGACAACAGATGGATATCGCGAACAACGACTTGAACGGCGCCGGCAGCGCGCCTGTGACCTTCGTCATCACCTTTCGGGTGAAACCCCAGCATGCGGATGAATTCCACGCGCTTCTCAGCGACGTCCTCGATGCGATGCGCCATGAGGCGACCTTCATCAACGCCGTCCTTCATCGCGATGCGCAGGATGCTTCGCGGTTCATGCTCTACGAAACCTGGTCTGACCTGGATGATGTGGTCAACGAGCAGATCCGTCGGGATTATCGTCAGGCCTACTGGGACCGGCTCCCGGAGCTTCTGGTGGAAACGCAGGCGATCCAGACTTGGTATCCGATGCGGATCGACGGGTCGCTCCCCTTGCCCGCGGGACGATCTCACCGGCCCGCGATGGCGGCCGGTGAGATCTGTTCGACCGGATCCTAGAAGATCAGGAAGTCGCTTGCGCCGATCGCCGTGCCGACCTTGAATTGCGCGATCTGCACAGCCGCTGCCGCGCCGTTGCCGTCCGCATCGTACGACAGGGAGCCGGTCGACTGGTCGTAAAGGAAGTGATGGTTGGCCGCGGTCGCCTCGCTGCCGAGGACGAAGTTCGACGCGTCGAGGCCGCCGCGGCCCCGGGCCAACCCATCCGGCACAAATCCATGCGCGGGAACGATATCGGCCGCCTCGAAAAGATAGGCGTTCAGCAAGATCTTATCACCGGCGCGGTGGCTGAAATCGGTGATGCGATCGACGCCGCCGCCGAGCACGAACATGTCCTTACCCGATCCGCCGCTGAGGACGTTGTTGCCGTAGCCGCCGACGAGAATATCGTTGCCGGATCCTCCGGAGAGCTGGTCATCGCCCGCGCCGCCCTTCATGAGATCGCTCCGCGAAGAGCCGACTATGCGATTGCCCGTGGCGTCGCCCTTGAAGATGAAACCTTCTTCGTAGGACACAGAATATTCGGCAAATACGACTTTACCGGCTAACTTTTTGACAGACATTTCTGTTCTCCAATGACTAAAACAAGACGCGTCGAGAAAACAACGCCAACCAAGTCTTCGCATTCGATAGGGAAATGCAATGATATTATATTAATATTTATCAGGACGTTGGTGCGGCTTGATACTGTTTCGGTTGGAAATGAGGGGTTTTCTTTTGTTTCCAGACACTTGCGCGATATCGACGCAGCCCGTTCGGAGGGGCCCGCCGGATGCGCTTCCACATCAAGCTTTGCCGTTATTCTGGCGCTTTCGGGTGTAACCTTGGCGGATCGCAGGACGCACCCGACATGACCCTGAGCGCGCAAATTCCGACCCGCTATGACCCCATGACCATCCGCCTACATTGGGCAACGGCGATCCTGGTCGTGTTCCTATGGGTGACCGGTCAGACCGCCGACTTTTTTCCGCGCGGGCCCGTCCGCAACGCGGAATGGTCGCTCCACGTGGTGTTCGGTTTTCTTCTGGGTTTCGTCCTGATCGCGCGGCTCATCTGGCGGCTTGGGCGAGGCCAGCGAATTCCGCCTGCCGATGTGGGGATTGTCGGGCTCGCGGCGACGGCGACCCATGTTCTGCTCTACGCGCTGCTCGTCGCCGCGGTAACGCTCGGAATTGCGAACGCCTTCGTTCGGGGCATGAGCTTGTTCGGCGTGTGGTCGCTGCCGCAGATTGGCGACCCGGCCCTCCGGCGGGACCTTACGGAATGGCATGAACTCGCGGCCAACCTCACGATGATCCTGGCGCTCGTGCACGCCGGCGCCGCGCTCGCGCATCATTATCTCTGGCACGACGGCGTGCTGCAAAGAATGATGCCGCCGCGCGACGGGCGACCGGCTGGCTGAACCTTATTCCGCCGCGACCTTCGCGACTTTGCCCTTGGGCTCGGCTTTCTTTAAAGGCCGGCGGGCGAGGACATCCTTGAGGAAACGCCCGGTGTAGCTCTCTTTCACCTTGCAGATATCCTCCGGCGTGCCCTGCGCGACGATCTGGCCCCCGCCGTCGCCGCCTTCCGGCCCCATGTCGATCACCCAATCGGCGGTCTTGATGACCTCGAGGTTGTGCTCGATCACGACCACGGAATTCCCCTGGTCGACCAGCTCGTGCAGCACTTCGAGCAACTTCGCCACGTCGTGGAAATGCAGGCCGGTAGTGGGTTCGTCGAGAATATAGAGCGTACGCCCCGTCGCGCGTTTCGACAGTTCCTTCGACAGCTTGACGCGCTGCGCCTCGCCGCCCGACAAGGTCGTCGCCTGTTGGCCCACATGCACGTAATCGAGGCCGACACGGGCGAGCGTCTGCATCTTTTCGCGGATCGACGGCACGGCCTTGAACAGGTCGCGAGCTTCTTCCACCGTCATGTCGAGCACGTCGGCGATGGAATGGTCGCGATACTTCACCTCGAGCGTTTCGCGATCGTAGCGCTTGCCCTTGCAGACATCGCAGGTAACGTAGACGTCCGGCAGGAAGTGCATCTCGATCTTGATGACGCCATCGCCCGAGCAGGCCTCGCAGCGTCCACCCCTGACATTGAATGAAAACCGGCCAGCCTGGTAGCCGCGGGCCTTGGCCTCCGGCAACCCGGCGAACCATTCGCGGATCGGCGTGAACGCACCCACGTAAGTTGCGGGGTTCGAGCGCGGCGTGCGGCCGATGGGCGACTGGTCGATGTCGATGACCTTGTCGAGGTGCTCAAGCCCTTCGATGCGATCGAACGGGGCGGGGTGCTCCATGGAGCCGTTGAGCTTGCGCGCCACGGCCTTGTAGAGCGTGTCGATGACGAGAGTCGATTTGCCGCCGCCCGACACGCCGGTGATGCACGTGAACGTGCCGAGGGGAATTTCCGCCGTCACGTTTTTCAGGTTGTTGCCCTTCGCGCCCACCACCTTCAGCGTCCGGCTCTTCGACGGCTTGCGGCGTTTCGGCGGCACCTTCACGGACATTTCGCCCGTGAGATATTTGCCCGTCAGCGACTTGGCGTTCGAGAGGATCTCCGGCGGCGTGCCCTCGGCGACGATCTCGCCGCCATGGATGCCGGCGCCGGGGCCGATATCGAAGACGTAATCGGCCTGCAGGATCGCATCTTCGTCATGCTCGACGACGATCACGGTGTTGCCGAGGTCGCGCAGGCGCTTCAGGGTCACGAGAAGGCGTTCGTTGTCGCGCTGGTGCAGGCCGATCGACGGCTCGTCGAGCACGTACAGCACGCCCGTCAACCCGGAGCCGATCTGGCTCGCGAGCCGGATGCGCTGGCTCTCACCGCCGGACAGCGTTCCCGAGGCGCGGGCAAGCGTCAGGTATTCGAGCCCCACATCCACCAGGAAGGTCAGGCGCTCCCGGATCTCTTTCAGGATGCGGCCCGCGATCTCGTTCTGCTTCGGTGTCAATTGCTCGGTGAGGCGGCCGAACCACTCATGGGCGTCGCGAACTGAGAGACCCGTGGCATYGCCGATATCCGAGCCGGCGATCTTCACCGCCAGCGCCTCGGGCTTGAGCCGCTTGCCGTTGCAGGCCGCGCACGGCGTCTCGCTCATGTAGCGGCCGATCTCGTCGCGCGCCCAGTCGCTGTCGGTTTCCTTGTAGCGGCGTTCGAGGTTGGTGATGACTCCCTCGAAGGGCTTCCTGACCTCGTATGCGCGCAGGCCGTCGTCATAGGCCATGCGAATGCTCGTGTCGCCCGATCCGAAGAGAATGACCTCGCGCACCGTGTCGGACAATTCCGCCCAGGGCTTCGTCATCGACGACTTGTAATGCCGCGTGATCGCTTCCAGCGTCTGCGCGTAATACGGCGACGATGATTTGGCCCAGGGCGCGATGGCGCCGCGCTTGAGCGAGATGCCCTCGTCAGGCACGATCAGCGCTTCGTCGATGGTCATTTCGTGGCCGATGCCGCCGCAGGTCGGGCAGGCGCCGAATGGATTGTTGAACGAGAAAAGGCGCGGCTCGATTTCGGGAATCGTGAAGCCGGAGACCGGGCAGGCGAATTTCGACGAGAAGACGATCCGTTTCGGCTGGCCCTTCTCGTCCTTCTCATCGGCATATTCCACGACGGCGATGCCGTCCGTAAGGTCGAGCGCCGTCTCGAAGGATTCCGCCAGTCGCGCCGCGATGTCGTCGCGCACCACGATGCGGTCCACCACCACGTCGATGTCGTGCTTGAACTTCTTGTCGAGAACCGGCGTCTCGTCGATGGCATAATATTCGCCGTCGATCTTCAGGCGCTGGAAGCCCTTCTTCTGGAACTCGGCGATTTCCTTGCGGTATTCGCCCTTGCGCCCCCGCACCACGGGCGCCAACAGATAGAGGCGGGTCTTGGCGGGCAATTCCAGCACCCGGTCGACCATCTGGCTGACGGTCTGGCTCTCGATCGGCAGGCCGGTGGCGGGAGAATAGGGAATGCCGACCCGCGCCCAGAGCAGGCGCATGTAGTCGTAGATCTCCGTCACGGTCCCGACCGTCGAGCGCGGATTGCGCGAGGTCGTCTTCTGCTCGATGGAGATGGCGGGCGAGAGCCCGTCGATCTGGTCGACATCCGGCTTCTGCATCATTTCCAGAAACTGGCGCGCATAGGCCGACAGCGATTCCACGTAGCGACGCTGGCCCTCCGCGTAGATCGTGTCGAAGGCGAGCGAGGACTTGCCGGATCCGGAAAGACCCGTGAACACCACGAGCTGGTCCCGGGGCACCATCAGGTCGACATTCTTGAGGTTGTGCTCGCGCGCGCCCCGCACCGAGATCACACGCGCGTTGGGATCACCCGCCCGGGCGCGGTTGAACAGATCGTCGAGTTTAGCCATCGATGCTCAAGCTCTGAAATGGGAAGCCGGCCTCTTCGGCACGGCTCCGGGATATGTGCTCATCGGGCCGCGGAAACAACCGGTGCGGCGATTCGGGTTACCCTATCCTAGAACAAAAAGGGTACGACCGGCAATCCGCGAAGCGGATGCAGACCTTGCGGAGCGCGAACATTGGGCATGCCCTTGCGGCTGAGCTGAGCTGAGGTAGGCTTGCGGCGATGTTGTCGGGGAGGTCGGCCGATGAATGCGATGCGATTGGGATTTGCAGGACTTGCGGCGCTGCTTTGGGCCCAGCCCAGCCTTGCCGGGCCGTGCACCGCCGAGATCGATCGGGCGCAGGCTCAGCTCGATCAACGGGTCGACGCGATCGCCGGAGCGGGTGCGACCGGGACGCAGAGCACGGCGGCGCAGGTGCACCGGCAACCGACCCCTGGCTCCATCGCGAGCGCGGAACAGAAGCTCGGTGAGGGGACGGCCCTCGAACCCGCGCTGAGCGCTCTGGCGCTGGCCCGCAAAGCCGACGCGGCCGGGGATCGCGCCGGGTGCGAAGGCGCGTTGGCCGAGGTCCGCCGCATCGTCGGTCCCTAGGAACGCGGAGCCCTTTTATTGGGGACAGGGGAGGGCAGCGACCATCCTTCGTCTTGTCCCCGGCGCATTCGCGCCGCAGAACACAGCCTTGGTATTTGGAACGGAGTGGCTCAGATGGCGGGCAGCGTTAACAAAGTGATCCTGGTGGGCAATCTGGGCCGGGACCCGGAAGTGCGCCGGCTCGGGTCGGGCGATCCCGTGGTCAACCTGCGCATCGCCACGTCCGAATCCTGGAAGGACAAGCAGAGCGGCGAGCGCAAGGAGAAGACCGAGTGGCACTCGGTCGTCATCTTCAACGAGAACCTCGCCCGCGTCGCCGAGCAATACCTGAAAAAGGGCTCGAAGGTTTACATCGAGGGCCAACTCCAGACCCGCAAATGGCAGGATCAGTCCGGCCAGGAAAAATACACCACCGAGATCGTCCTGCAGCGTTTCCGGGGCGAATTGACCCTCCTCGACAGCCGTGGTGGCGGGGGCGGAGATTATGCCGAGGACCAGGGCGGCGGCGGTCAGATCAGCCGCGGCGGCGATTTCGGCAGTTCCTCCCCGATGGAAAACCGGCGTCCCGCGCCTGCCTCGGGCGGGGGCTCGAAATACGGCGATATCGACGACGACATCCCGTTCTAGGCCAGACTTTACGCCGAGGATAAACAAGAGGCCCGGAGCAATCCGGGCCTTTGCTGTTCTCAAAGATCAAGGCAGAGCGGGCAGTCCCRAATGCCGTGCACGTAATAACACAACATTACCGATCGGTTTCGGCGCTCTTACGTATTCACGCTGAAAGTGACAGCGGCTCCGGCGGCTTGTATAGGGGGCGGGCGCACCGCTTTCCCTGGCTCACAATCGGCTTTCCATGACCCTGTCCTCCCACTCTGGCCTCGACACCCTCCTGACCTGGATCCGCACCGAAAGCCCGACCCACGACGTGGCCGGCGTCAACCTGATGATGGATCTCGTTGTGACCCAGATGGCGGATGCGCCGGTCGCGATCGAGCGTCTGCCGGRCGCCCACGGCCTCGGCGACGCGCTGATCCTGCGCGCGGGGCCGCAGAGGGACGAGCCTGCGATCCTCGTCATGTCGCATCTCGACACCGTTCATCCTGTCGGGACCATCGAGACCGACCTGCCGCTGCGGATCGAGGGCGATCGACTCTACGGACCCGGGATCTACGACATGAAGGCAGGCGCCTGGTTCGCCCTCGAGGCCTTCAAGGACGTGGCGCGCGCGGGCAATGCGGCGCGCCCCATGGCGTTCATCGTCACGCCCGATGAGGAAATCGGCTCGCCGATGACCCGTCCGATCATCGAAAGCATCGGGCGCCGCTCGGCCTTCRCACTGGTGACGGAGCCCGCCCGCGAGGGCGGCAAGATCGTCACCTCGCGCAAGGGCGTCGGCCGCTTCGACGTTCACGTGGAAGGGCGTCCGGCCCATGCGGGGTCACGCCATCCCGACGGGCGCAACGCCATCTACGAGGCGGCCCGCCAGATCCTCGCCGTCGAGGCCATGACGGATTATTCGCGCGGCGTCACCACGACGGTCGGGATGATCTCCGGCGGCACGGCGGTGAACACGATCCCGCAGCATTGTCATTTCCCCATCGACCTGCGCGTCGAAACGGTGGCGGACGGCGAGGTTCTCGCTGCTGCCATCATGGCGTTGCAAGCCGCGAACCCGGATTTCAAGGTCACCGTCACGGGCGAAATGAACCGTCCTCCCTATGAATGCAGCGAAGGAACGGCGCGTCTCTTCGACCACGCGAAGTCGCTCGCTTCAGAGATCGGATTCGACCTCGTTTCATCGCCCCGCGCAGGCGGCGGCTCGGACGGCAATTTCACCGCAGCCATCGGCACGCCGACTCTCGATGGCCTCGGCATCGATGGCGACGGCGCGCACACCTTGCAGGAATATGGCTTGATCTCGTCGATCGCGCCGCGCCGCCAATTGATGACGCGCCTGCTGGAAACGCTTCGCTGAGACTGTCGATCAGAGCGCCGGTCTTACCAGCGCCTCGACGCCGTTGATGATGAATTGCACGGCGAGCCCGGCCAGGATGACGCCCAGCAGCCGGCTCAGCACGATGTTGCCGGTCACCCCGAGCCAGCGGGAAACCCGGTCGGCGGCCATGAACACGACGAAGCAACTCAGCACGCCGAGGGCGATGAGCGCGATGAGCGCCGACAGATAGGTGATCTGTCCGCCCGCGCGACCGGCCAGCAGAATGATGGCGGTGATGGCGCCCGGGCCCGCCATGAGCGGGATCGCCAGCGGGAAGGCGGCGACGTTGCGGATGTGATCCTCGGTGATCGCCACATCGGCCGTGTGCTGCTTGCGCTCGTTGCGGCGCTCGAACACCATCTCGAAGGCGATCCAGAACAGCAGCAGGCCGCCCGAGATGCGAAATGCCGGAATTCCGACGCCGAGGAGCCGCAGCAGGATTTCCCCGCCCAGACCGAAGAATGCCAGAATGCAAAAGGCGATGAGGGCCGCGCGCATGGCGACGCGCTTACGCTCCGAGGCGTTCATGCCGCGCGTCAACGATACGAAGATCGGCGCCAGCGCGGGCGGATCCAGGGTCACGAGGATCGTCACCAGAGCGGCGGATATAAAGTCGAGAAGCATGGGCTGGACCTCGTCGCGGGGGATAGGTATGCCCTCTCGGATGGAGTTTGGCGAGAGGTCGCGCAACGATGTTCACGGTTTTGGATCGCGTCAGCCTGCCGGGCTTCCCCGACAAGGCCAACGAGGATTCGTGCGGCGCGAGCGGCGAGTTCGCGTGGGTCATCGACACGTCGATCTTCCCCGGAACGCCGCCGATCATGAACGATCGCAGCGATGCAATGTGGCTCGCGACATTCGCCAGCGAGCGCCTGTCGGACCTCGCCCCAAGTGCGGATGAGGGCGCGGCACTCGTCCGCCACGTCATGGAGGAAGCGCGCGTCGTTTTCTTCCAGAAGGCGTCGCCCGAGCGGCACGATTTCATGACGTGGCCGGTGGGCGCCATGACCCTCGTGCGCTGGCGCGATGCCGTCCTCGACGTGTGGACCTTCGCCGACACCACCGCGTTCGTTCGTCCGCCCGGCTGCGCGGTCATCACGGTCGGCGATGCGCCGGAGCTGCGGCGGTTTGAAATGGCGAAGGCCGCCGAATTGCTGAAGGCCAGCGGGTGCACGCCGAAAACAATCGGTCAGTCGCCGCTGTTTCGAGATTGGCTCGCGAGCCGTCGCGAACGGCAGAAGCAGAGCGGCGCTCTCGCGTTGCTCGGGCTCGATCCGGGTGCCGCTGACCGGATGCGCCATGCCCGCGTGGCCTGCCCGAGCGGCAGCGAGATCCTTCTCACGAGCGACGGGTTCTCGGCGCTGGTGGATCTCTACGGCAGAATGGATGCCGAGGAGGTGTTGCGGGCAGCTTTGGATCAGGGCCTTGCGGCGCTTGCAAGAGTGGCGCGGCTGATCGAGACCCACGAAGATCCGGATGGCATCCTTTTCCCTCGCTTCAAGCTCAGCGACGACGCGACGGCGCTCTTGCTGAGGGTCTAAGGCTCACGCCGGTTCAGACGCGTCGGTCAGGGAGACAGGCCGATTCGCCGGCGGCTGTCCGCCCCCGTACCGCACCAGAGCCTCGATCCGCTCCTCGATGGAGGGGTGCGTGGCGAAGAGATTTGAAAACCCGCGGCGCGGGTTGTCGAGACAGAGCTCCATGACCGCCGACGGCGCGCCGTCGATATCCCCCTTCCGATCGATTTTTCGCAAGGCGGAAATCATCGCATCGGCATCGTGGGTAAGCTCCACGGAGCCCGCATCGGCGAGATATTCGCGACGTCGTGAGAGCGAAAAGCGAATGACGATCGACAGGACCCAGGYGACGACCAGAAGTCCCCCTGCCACTGTCATGGCCGCGAGCCTGCCGCCGCTTTTCCGATCGGATCGGTTCTCTCCGGCGGCAAGCGAGCGCCACGCGGTTTCACCCACGAACGACATCACCCCCACGGCCAGCACCGCGACGATCATGGTCCGCACGTCGCCGTTGCGGATATGCGTGAGTTCGTGCGCGAGCACCGCCTCGAGCTCGTGCTTGTCCAAGAGGTCGAGAAGCCCGCGCGTCACCGTGATGGCGTATCGGTCGGCGCTCATCCCGCTTGCAAAGGCGTTGGGCGCATCAGTCTCGATGATCCGCAATTGCGGCATCGTCATTCCGCGTGAGATGCACAAATTCTGCAAAACGACGAAAAGCTGGGCCTCGTCGGCCTTCGACACGCCTTTCGCTCCGGTGGCGAGATCGAGAATATGCGTGTTGAACAGCGTCACGCACCAGATCCACAGGGCGACACAAGCTGTGACGGCCGGCGCGAGAAAAAGCGTCAGGACGGCGGCGTCCGACAAAAATGTCTCGAACGTACCCGACTCGTCTCCTGCGAAGACCGCCACCAGCAGCGCGAGCCCATAGGTCATCAGGTAGAAGAGGATGAACAGGCCTGCAATGAGGATCGCCGAGCGACGGCGATTGGCCTGAATATGCGTGTAGAGGCCGAAGGCAGGAAACACGGCCGCGGTTCAGAACGCGACCTTCGGCGGCGCGTCGAGGCTTTGGCGCGCCGCCTCGCCCAGATCGAAGAAGGTCCGGGCCCGGAAACCCATGAGGCCCGCGAAGAGGACGGCCGGAAAATGCTGGATCGCCGCGTTGTATTCCGCGACGCCGTTATTGAAGAACCGGCGGGCCGCCGCGAGTTTATCCTCGATATCGGCCAGGTCCGTCTGCAACTGCTGGAAGTTCTGGCTGGCCTTCAGGTCGGGATAAGCCTCCCCGAGAGCGAGCAAGCGGCCAATCGCCCCCGACAGCGCTGTCTCGGCGGCCGCCTGATCGACGGGTGCTTGAGCGGCGAGGGCCTTGTTGCGCGTCTCGACCACCGCCTCCAACGTCTCGCGCTCATGGGCCACGTAACCTTTGACCGTGGCGATGAGGTTGGGGACGAGGTCATGGCGCTGCTTCAACTGGGCGTCGATATCGGCAAAAGCCTGGTTCACGCGGGTCCGCAGCGTCACGAGGCCGTTATAGGTCGTGGTCGCATAGATGGCGACGAGGCCCACCACAGCCCAGAGAATCAAGTCCATCGCCGATCCTTCGCGTTTTCCCTTGCGACACATGCCATACGCCGCGAAAGCCAGCAAGATCACGGCGTCTATAGGATCAACATCCTATCGGGTCGCGGCGATCAGGCTTGCCTGCCGTTTCGATCCGACATGAGACCTTCGGCCTTTGGATAAGCTCCCGAAATGCCTTGAAAAACGCGCGTTCATCGGCCATCTAACGGGTTGATTTCATTGGTTTCACCGCCCGGATTCGCTCGCCGATTCGCGGGCGGCGATTTTGCCGGGACGGGTTGCGCTTCGCGCGGCTCGCACCGCCGGGCGTTTTGAGAAAGACCGACCTTGACCGATCCGAACGATACCCGCCCTGGCGGCGATCAGCCAGCCAGCGACGTCAAGATGATTTCCATCGTCGACGAGATGAAGCGCTCCTACCTCGATTACGCCATGAGCGTGATCGTGAGCCGCGCTCTCCCCGACGCCCGCGACGGCCTGAAACCCGTGCACCGGCGCATTCTCTACGCCATGAACGAGAGCGGCTATACGCCCGACAAGAAGCACGTGAAATCGTCCCGCATCGTCGGTGATGTGATGGGTCAGTATCACCCGCACGGCGACCAGTCGATCTACGACGCGTTGGTGCGCATGGCGCAGGATTTCGCCATGCGATTGCTGCTCGTGGACGGGCAGGGCAATTTCGGCTCCGTCGACGGCGATCCCCCGGCAGCCATGCGTTACACCGAGTCGCGCCTCACCCGTGCGGCGATGCCGCTTTTGGAAGATATCGACAAGGACACGGTCGATTTCAGCCCCAACTACGACGAGTCGAAATACGAACCGGTCGTTTTGCCGGCCCGCTTCCCGAATCTCCTGGTCAACGGCGCGGGCGGGATCGCGGTCGGCATGGCCACCAACATGCCGCCGCACAACCTCGGCGAAGTCATCGACGGCTGCCTTGCCTTCATCGAAGACCCCGATGTCTCGACCGAACGTCTCATCGAGCTCATTCCCGGCCCGGATTTCCCGACCGGCGCGATGATCCTCGGACGTTCCGGCGCGCGCTCTGCCTACATGACAGGTCGCGGTTCGATCATCATGCGATGCAAATCCGAGATCGAGGTCGTGCGCAAGGAGCGCGAAGCGATCATCATCAACGAGATCCCCTATCAGGTGAACAAGGCGACGCTGATCGAGAAGATCGCCGAGCTCGTTCGCGAGAAGAAGATCGAGGGCATTTCGGATCTCCGCGACGAATCCGATCGCGACGGCATGCGCATCGTCATCGAGATCAAGCGCGACGCGATGGCGGACGTCGTGCTCAACCAGCTCTACCGCTACACCCCGCTGCAGACGAGCTTCGGCGCCAACATGGTGGCGCTGAACGGCGGACGCCCCGAACTGATGACGTTGAAGGACCTCATCAAGGCCTTCGTGGATTTCCGCGAGGAAGTGGTATCCCGCCGTACCAAATACCTGCTGAACAAGGCCCGCGAGCGCGCCCACGTGTTGTGCGGCCTGGCGATCGCGGTGGCCAATATCGACGAGGTTATTCGCCTGATCCGCACCGCGCCGGATCCCAATTCGGCGCGCGAAGCGCTGATGGGCCGCGACTGGCCGGCGCAGGATATCGCGCCGTTGATCCTGCTGGTCGACGACCCGCGTCACAAGATCAACGATGACGGCTCCTACCGGCTCTCGGAGGCGCAGGCCCGCGCCATCCTCGAGCTGCGCCTGCAGCGGCTGACCGCCCTCGGCCGCGATGAGATCGGCGACGAATTGTCGAAGCTCGCGGCTGAAATTTCCGACTACCTCGACATCCTGCGGTCGCGCGTCCGCATCATGTCGATCATCAAGGACGAACTCGCGCAGATCCGCGACTCCTTCGCGACGCCGCGCCGCACCCAGATCATGGATTGGGAAGCGGATGTGGACGACGAGGACCTGATCCAGCGCGAAGACATGGTCGTGACCGTGTCGCATGCCGGCTACATCAAGCGCGTGCCGCTCTCGACCTATCGGGCACAACGTCGTGGCGGCAAGGGCCGCGCCGGCATGGTGACCCGCGACGAGGATTTCGTCACCCGGCTCTTCGTGGTGAACACCCACACGCCGGTGATCTTCTTCTCGTCCAAGGGACAGGCTTATAAGGAAAAGGTGTGGCGTCTGCCGCTCGCCGCCCCGAACGCCAAGGGCAAGGCGCTGGTGAACATGCTGCCGCTCGATAAGGACGAGCGCATCACCACGATCATGCCGCTGCCGGAGGACGAGACGACCTGGGACAAGCTGGAYGTGATGTTCGCCACGTCGCGGGGTACGGTGCGCCGCAACAAGCTGTCGGACTTCATCCAGGTCAATCGCGGCGGCAAGATCGCCATGAAGCTCGATGCGGGCGAGTCGATCGTCGATGTGCAGATCTGCACCGAGGACGATGACGTGCTGCTCACCACCGCCAGGGGCCAGTGCATCCGCTTCGCGGTGCCGGAGGTGCGCGTCTTCAAGGGCCGCGATTCCATGGGCGTGCGCGGTATCAACCTGGCCGAAGGCGACGGCATCATCTCCATGGCGATCCTTCGCCATATGGCGGCGAGCGGCGAGGAGCGCGCGGGCTACCTCAAGATGCGCCGCGCTGTCATGGGAGAGGCCGCAGCCGCCGATGCCACGGGTGAGGTCTCGGATGCGGGCGACGAGGAGAACGTCGCCGGCGAAGCGCTCTCGATGGAGCGCTACACCGAGATGAGCGCCTACGAGCAGTTCATCCTGACTATTTCGGAAAAGGGCTACGGCAAGCGGACCTCGTCGTACGAATACCGCATCACGGGACGTGGCGGCAAAGGCATCACGGCCATGGCGGTCAACAGCCGCAACGGTCAGCTCGTCGCGTCCTTCCCGGTCGAGAACTCGGACCAGATCATGCTGGTCACCGACAATGGCCAGCTCATCCGCGTGCCGGTCGACGGAATTCGGACAGTCGGCCGCAATTCGCAGGGCGTGACGGTCTTCTCCACCAAGGGCAAGGAGAAGGTCGTCTCGGTGGAACACATCGAGGGTGAGGACGCGGAATCCGCCGAGGATGAGAACGGCTCTGATGAGACCGGCCCGGTGGACGGCGGCGAAGAGCAAAACCCGGATGGCGGAGAGGCTTGACGCCTCGCCGCCTTCACGCCTGCGGATGACCCGGAACCCACCGCCGCTCAACAGAACGCGGGACTGAAACTGTTGCCTGGTGCGTCTCACGGAACTCTGAGCAAGAGTCCCGGGCATCGGTACCCAAAACCGTCACATGGCCGGGCTTGTCCCGGCCATTCGTTTGCGTAAAGGGGGCGCGGCTGCTGGGCCGCGGCCCGGGTGGCGACGCGTTACAGAGACGTGAGGCTCAGACCGGCCCACGCGGCAGGGCTGAGGACGATGGCGGCGGTGGCAAACACGACAGCAAGACGAAAGATCACGAGACCCTCCTTTTCTGCAAGGTCGAGCTTGTTCTCGCATAGTAGGTGACGTAACGGCGTGCGCTTTCGCACAGGGGCTGAGGCCGGACTGGGAGCGATGCGCTTGCAGAACCGGGGTGCGGCGTCTGGAGCCGGTCGCGCCGGTATCCCCATGGGCAATTGACCGCGCGGGAGGGCCATGGCCAAATTCGCTGCTCCCTGAACCATGGAGGCCGCGATGGCTGAACAATCCGGTCCGGTGTTCCCCCTGGGGCCGAGTGTCCTCGCCGGCACGTTGGTTCCCGCGCTGATGGGCTGTCCCCATTGCGGGACGATACGGATGATCGCGGCGCCCGATTTCGGTCGTTGTGCCGATTGCGGGGCCGAGATGAAAGTGCTGAGAGCCGACGAAATCTGACGGCCCGCTCGCCTAGATGAAGCGCGGGTCGCGTTGCGGTCGGACGACCGGGGCTGATTTCCGGATGAGGGCGAAGACGGCGTTTCGGAAGGCGTCGGCCCGTTTTTGGCCGGCTTTCCCCTCGCGCGTGGAGAACCGGATCTTCAGGAACTTGCCATGGGCGATGGTGAGGAAGGCGAAGGACAGGTGCTCGCGTCCGTCGGCGGTGACGCTCAGCCGCGCGGAGGCGAGGTTCTTCTCGAGCGAGGCGGTCTCGATTTTCGCGTTCTCGTAGCTGCCACGCTCTTGCGCGATCAGGATTTCCCGCAGGACCTGCACCATCTCGCCCTTGAGCGCATCCTTGGGTGGAGGGGCGAGGTTGAACTCCTTGTCGTAGAGATAGATGTCAGCCCAGCTTGCCGCGCCGCTCGTGTAACGGACGCTGAAGCCGTAGCCGGGCGCTTGGTAGGTCGTGGTCGACCCTCGCACGAGTCCGGCGATGGACTGGGGAAACGCATGGCCTTCGACGACGACGATCTTATCACCGTCCCGCGCCGGCCGTTCCTGCGCCAGCACTGAGGGCGAGGGCAGGCATGCGAGAAAAAGGACGGTCCACAAACCGAAGCGGGGAAGGAGGGAGGCAATCATGTCCGGTCACCCGATGGTGGCAATGGAGCCGATTCTAACAAGGAGAATTACCACTTCAAGTTGCCGTAACGGCATCGCGGCGCTGCCCGGAATGCTCCACGGGCGGGTGCCTGCGGAATCGACGAGCGCGCGATCCCATCGCACACCCCAGACCTGAGGCGCCCGGGGGGCGGACCTTCGGCAATCCTCTGCCCCCGCTTGCCCCGACGCTCTCCCCACGCTACCTCATTGCCTATGACCCGCACCGCTTTGTTCACCGGAAGCTTCGACCCCATCACCAACGGCCATCTGGACGTGGTGCGGCAGGCATGCCGCGTGGCGGACCGTATCGTGGTGGCGATCGGGGTTCATTCCTCGAAGACGCCGTTCCTCACGGTCGAGGACCGTGCCGAGCTGATCAAGACCGTGTGCGGCCCGGTTGCCGAGGCCGAGGGCGCGACGGTCGAGGTTACGACCTTCAAGGATCTCGCCATCGAGGCCGCCCGCCGGCATGGCGCGACGCTGATCGTGCGCGGCCTGCGGGACGGTACGGATTTCGATTATGAGATCCAGATGGCGTCGATGAATGCCGCCATGGCGCCGGAGATCCAGACCGTTTTCTTTGCCGCATCACCGGCTTTTCGCCCCATCACCGCCACGCTCGTGCGTCAGATCGCCGGGATGGGTGGCGACGTCTCGGCCTTCGTGCCGGAGCTCGTCGCGCGGCGCCTCCAGGACACATTCAACCGGCGCTGAGCCGTTATCCTCAAGGGAGAACTACCAATGAAGCGTTTGTTCGCAGCCGGAGCGCTCGTGCTCGCCAGCCTCCTTCCGGTCGCCGCGCAGAATGCCGCGGATCCGCAAAACACCATCTTCCTCGATACCAAGGATGGCCGCATCACGATCCGGCTGCGCCCGGATCTCGCTCCCAAGCACGTGGAGCAGATCAAGGCCCTGGCCAAAAAGGGCTTTTACGACGGCGTCGTGTTCCACCGGGTCATCGACGGGTTCATGGCCCAGACGGGCGATCCTACAGGCACCGGCACCGGCAAGTCCGACCTGCCGAACGTGCCGGCGGAATTCACCAAGACCCAGTTCAAGCGCGGTTCGGTCGGGATGGCCCGGTCGCAGAGCCCCGATTCGGCCAACAGCCAGTTCTTCATCTGCTACGACGGCTGCGGTCCCCTGACGGGCCAGTACACCATCTTCGGCGAGGTCGTGTCCGGCATGGACGTGGCGGACAAGATCAAGAAGGGGAATTCGGCCGCGAACGGCATGGTGACGGCCCCCGACAAGATCGTGAAAATGCAGGTCGCAGCCGAGGCGAAGTAAGCGTGTCGGGCAAGGCCGTATGCGCCGCACGCTTCACAAGGTCGGGCAGACGCGGCCGCTGATGGCAGCCTCTGCCGCCTTGCTCATCGGTGCGATGCCGAATTTGGTTGTCGCGCAGGACTTTGGCGATCCGGACGAGAGGATGCAGCAGCTCGAGCCGGTTCCCCAATTGTCGGAGAATCTCAGCGGCACCGTTCGCCCGCGATCGAACGAACGCCTGTCACGCATCGACACGCTGGCGGAGATTTTCCGCGCGCTCGGCGGTTGCTGGCAAGTGCCGGACGGCGAGGGGTCGTCCGGACAGGAAATCACGCTCAGGCTTGCCTTTACGCGCAAAGGCGAAGTGCTCGGGCAACCGAGAATTACGTATTACCGGCCCGGCTCCGGCGGGGCCGGGAAACGCGAAGCTTTTAGCCAATCGGTCCGCGAGGCGTTTGCGCGATGCCGGCCGCTTCCCTTTACGGAAAAGCTCGGCGCGGCGGTGGCCGGGCGCGTTTTCATCTTCCGTTTCAGCGATACCGCACCTATGTGAACGGTACGCCCTCACGCTCTCATGCCAAATATTCTTACGCCAACACAGGAGATCCCCATGGCAGACCCCGAAAACACACTCGTGCTCGAAACCACCAAGGGAAAGGTCGTCATCGAACTCCGCCCCGATCTCGCCCCCGGCCATGTGGAGCGCATCAAGACCCTCGCCCGCAAGGGATTTTATGACGGTATCGCGTTTCACCGGGTCATCGACGGCTTCATGGCGCAGACGGGTTGCCCGAATGGCACCGGCACCGGCGGTTCCGACCTGCCCGACCTGAAGGCCGAATTCAACGCCGAGCCGCATGTGCGTGGTGTCTGCTCCATGGCCCGCACCTCCGCGCCGAACTCGGCCAACTCGCAGTTCTTCATCGTCTTCGACGATGCGCGTTTCCTCGACAAGCAATACACCGTCTGGGGCAAGGTGAGCGAAGGCATGGAAAACGTCGACAAGATCAAGCGCGGCGAACCTGTTCGCGAGCCTGACCGGATCGTGTCCATGAAGGTCGCGGCCGACGCAGCCTGAACGCCGTCATGGATCATTCGGGCCTGCCCAACGGCCCGAATGATCGATGGGCGGCATCGAGGAATTTGAATGCGCGTCGACCTGTTTGATTTCGAACTGCCCGAAAGCAGCATCGCACTCCGCCCTGTGGAGCCGCGCGATGCCGCCAGGATGCTGGTGGTGCGTCCGGATGCCGGTTTCGACGACAGGATCATTCGCGATCTGCCTGAATTGCTGCAGCCGGGCGACGTTCTGGTGCTCAACGACACCAAAGTCATTCCCTCGCGCCTCTACGGCCTTCGCGTTCGCGAGGAGACCGCCGCCAAGGTCGAGATCATGCTGCACAAGCGTGAGAGCGCCGATCGCTGGCGCGCTTTCGCGCGACCGGCAAAAAAGCTCGCCGTCGGCGATCGCATCCGCTTCGGCGAAGCGTCGGAGAGCACGGCGTGCGAATTGGTGCGCCTCGACGCGGAGGTGATCGAGAAACAGGAGGGCGGGGAGGTGGTGCTCCGCTTTTCGTTCTCCGGTCCCTTTCTCGACGAAGCCATCGCGCGTCTTGGTGAGCTGCCCCTGCCGCCCTACATCGCTGGCAAACGCACGACCGACGAGAAAGACCTCCACGATTATCAAACAATCTATGCGCAGGACGAGGGCGCCGTCGCGGCGCCGACCGCGGGGCTTCATTTCACCCCCGATCTCTTCCGCAAGCTTCGCGAGCGCGGAATCGACTGTCATTTCGTCACCCTGCATGTGGGCGCCGGCACCTTCCTGCCGGTGAAGGCGGACGATACCGGCGATCATCGCATGCATGCCGAATGGGGCTCCGTGAGCGAGGAGACGGCGCGCGCGATCAACGACGCGAAGGCGCGCGGCGGGCGGGTGGTGGCGGTTGGAACGACATCCCTGCGGCTTCTGGAGAGCGCCGCGCAGGACGACGGGACCGTCGCGTCGTTTTCCGGCGATACGGCGATCTTCATCACGCCCGGTTACCGCTTCAAGGCGGTCGACATTCTGATGACCAATTTCCACCTTCCCCGATCGACCCTGTTCATGCTGGTGTCGGCCTTCGCCGGGATGGACCGGATGCGGGCCGCCTACGGCCACGCTATCGAGAACGGTTATCGTTTCTATTCGTACGGGGACGGCAGCTTGCTGTTCAGGGACGATACCCGGTAAAACACTTCACTTCCGCACGACGCTGTTCTGCGCGTCCGGTGACGATTTCCGCTACCTGTCCAAGATGCAGATTGCCTCCAGGATCGTATATGAGCACCGACCAGTTTACCTTCACCGTTTCCAAGACTGACGGAACCGCGCGCACGGGCGAGATCCGCATGCCGCGCGGGGTCATCCGCACGCCAGCATTCATGCCGGTGGGTACGGCGGGCACCGTGAAGGCGATGTATCCCGATCAGGTGAAGGCCCTGGGCGCTGATGTGGTGCTGGGAAACACCTATCATCTCATGTTGCGCCCCGGCGCGGAGCGCGTTGCGCAACTCGGTGGCCTGCATAAGTTCATGAACTGGCCTTACCCGATCCTGACGGATTCCGGCGGCTTCCAGGTGATGTCGCTCGCAGCCCTGCGCAAGATCGACGAAACCGGCGTGACCTTCCAGTCGCATATCGACGGCTCAACCCACGTGATGACGCCCGAACGTTCGATCGAGATCCAGGGTCTGCTCGGGTCCGATATCCAGATGCAGCTCGACGAATGCGTCAAGCTGCCATGCACGGACGAGGTCGCGGAGAAAGCCATGAGGCTTTCCCTGCGCTGGGCCGAGCGCTGCAAGATCGCGTTCGGCGACCAGCCCGGCAAGGCGATGTTCGGCATCGTGCAGGGCGGCGCGGTGGAAGCGCTCCGCATCGAGAGCGCGACGCAACTTTCAGCGCTCGACCTCAAGGGCTACGCCATTGGCGGACTGGCCGTGGGCGAGCCGCAGGACGTCATGCTGCGCATGATCGAGATCGTCGAACCGCATCTGCCGACGACGAAGCCGCGTTATCTTATGGGCGTCGGAACTCCGGACGATATCGTGGAAGCCGTGCGGCGCGGAATCGACATGTTCGATTGCGTCATGCCCACCCGGGCGGGCCGGCACGGGCAGGTGTTCACCCGTCACGGCCGCCTGAACATGCGCAATGCGAAACACGCCGAAGACACGCGGCCGCTTGATGCGGAATCGAAATGCGCGGCGTCGAACAGCTATTCGCGCGCCTATCTGCATCATCTCGTCCGCTCGAACGAGATTCTCGGCATGATGCTGCTGACCTGGAACAATCTGGCTTATTACCAGGAGCTGATGGCGGGCCTTCGCAAGGCCATCGCCGAGGGCCGCCTCAACGATCATATCGCAGAGGTGAAGGAAGGCTGGGCCGCGGGCGAGCGCGCCGGGATCGCCGAGCACGCCGACAATGTCGCTATCGCGGGTGAGGATTGAGGACCTTGTAGAAGCCGGCCGGATCGTCGCGTCCCGTCTTCTGCGCCGTGCTGAGCGCATCGGCGATGCGGGTGGCGATGCCGATGCGGTAATGCAGACCGTCCCAGTAATTGGAATCCTCGACCGTCACCGGCGAGCGAAACCTGAAATCAACCACCGACGCGTTGTGGCGCCGCCCGATCTCCGTGACGCGCGCCTTGCACGCCGCCTCGCGCTGCTCGCCCGCCGAGCCGGGCGGAGGAAGCAGCGCAGCGTGGACCGGCATGAAAGCGAGCAAAGCCGCCCCGCTGGGTGGCGACTGCACCAACGCCTCGTCGAGCCAGTCGAGGGCGGGGAACGGGGCGATCTGCCGGGCGGCTCTCGGCGCTGAGGACGCCGGTCCGTTGCCCGACCGCGCCATCCGGCGAATGTTCTCGCGCGCCTTCCTGATGTCGTAGAGCGACTCGTCGGGCACGAAAACCTCGTAGCCGTTATGCGGAAGGCGCTCCGGCATGAGACCGAGCCTGTGGAGCGCCACACGGCCTGCGATTTCGAGAGTCGTGAGGTTGAGAAGTTCCGCATAGCCGTTCCACGGGTCGTCGTCGTAGAGCCATGGGGGAAATGTCCGAAAGGTGAGCTTTTTGCGGTCGGCATCGGCCTCGCACCACGTCTCGTCAAGGCCGAAAACCAGAAATCTCGGCCTTGGGTTCTGGCGCATGAACAGGCCCGCGAGCTGCAACTGTTCCCACGGCGTCGCGGCATTCATGGCGAAATTCGCGAAACTCCCGCCGATCGATCGGTCGAGGCGGGCGGGATCGACGAGCCTGATCGTCGAGGTGCCGAAAATCGCGGAATCGAAGCGCGCGCTCCGCACCACCTGCGGATACATGAACCGCTGGTTCAAATCCATGAGCGGCGTCGGGGCCTGCGTGGCGGAGGCACGCATCCCGAAGGGATCCAGCGCCAGGATGAACGCGTAGAGAAGGGCCGTGAGCGCCAACGCCGTGATGGCGAGGCTCAGGGAGAAACGCCGCCAGGGGGCTGCAGTGACGTCCGGATTCATGCCAGCGTGATCGCGGCAGCGGCAAGCGATGTCAACCCAGCGCCTTCAGATGTCGGATCGGTCGTCCCGGCGCGATCATTTCGGCCGCGGCGACGATGCCCTGGGCGTCGATGCCGAAATGACGGTAGAGGTCACGGACCGTTCCGGTCTGTCCGAAATGCTCGACCCCGAGCGAGCGCGTGCGGTGGCCGATCACCGAGCCGAGCCACGCCAGCGTCGCCGGATGGCCGTCGATGACGGTAATCAACCCGCAATGGGACGGAACCTGACCCAGCAGGCGCTCCACGTGGCTGCGCGCATGGACGAGCCCCCGTTCCCGTGCGCGCTGCGCCGCCGTCCAACCGGCATTGAGGCGATCCGCGGAGGTGATCGCGAGAAGCCCGATATCGCGACGGTCCTCGCCCATGAGGCCGATAGCCTCTATCGCTTCCGGCGCCACGGCGCCGGTGAAGGCCACCACCACCTGGGCGTTCGGGCCCGGCTCGCGCATCCAATAGGCCCCGTCGACGATGTCCGATGCGAGCGCGGGAGTCATTTCCCGCCGCGGCTGATCGAGGTTGCGGGTCGAGAGGCGGAGATAGACCGAGCCGCCGGTCTCGTCCCGGAGCCAGGTGCGCTCGTTCGGCTCTCCCTCGCCATCCCGCTGCATGTAGTCGAACGCCCATCGCATGATGACCGACAATTCGTCGACGAAGGCCGGCTCGAAGGAGGCGAGCCCGTCCTGCGCGAGGCCTATCAGCGGCGTGCCGATGGATTGGTGAGCTCCGCCTTCCGGGGCGAGCGTGACACCTGAGGGCGTCGCCACCACCATGAACCGCGCATCCTGGTAGCAGGCATAGTTGAGTGCATCGAGACCGCGCGAGATAAACGGATCGTAGAGGGTCCCGATGGGCAGCAGGCGTTCGCCGAAGAGCGAATGCGAGAGGCCCAGCGCCGAGAGCAGGATGAACAGGTTCATCTCGGCGATGCCGAGCTCCATGTGCTGACCGCGCGGCCCGAAATCCCACGTGAAGGTCGAGGGGATGCGCTCCGACTTGAACAGGTCCTTCATCTCTTCGCGGGCAAACAGGCCGCGGCGGTTCACCCACGCGCCGAGATTGGTCGACACCGTCACGTCGGGCGCCGTGGTGACGATCCTGTCGGCAAGCGCTTCGTTCGATCGGGCGAGCTCGTTGAGGATCAGCCCGAAACCCTGCTGGGTCGACATGATTGGCTGATCGGGCGTTGCGAGTTTCGACGGCACGGCGACCTTCGCGGCTTCGTAACGACGGGTTCCCCGTGCATTGAAGGGCACCGATTTCAGGAAGGCCTCCAGCTCGGCCTCGGAAAGGTCGAGACCCTCCAGCGGGTCCCATTCGTGGCCGGGGCGAACCTTCGCGGAGGAGCGATAGCCGTCCATCTGGGTGGGCGTGAGCAGCCCCGCGTGATTGTCCTTGTGGCCGGCGAGCGGCAGGCCGAAGCCCTTGATGGTATAGGCGATGAAGACGGTCGGACGGTCATGGTCGATCGCCTCGAACGCTTCGATCAGGCTCGGCAGGTCATGCCCGCCGAGATTGGACATCAGACGCGCGAGTTCGTCGTCGCTGCGCTTGTCGATCAGCCGCGTCACGGCCCCCTGATCGCCGAGATCGTCGAGCAGGCGCTTGCGCCAGGCCGCGCCGCCCTGGAAGGTGAGGGCGGAGTAAAGCTGGTTGGGGCAGGTGTCGATCCATTGCCGCAGCCGCTCACCGCCCGGCTCCGCGAAGGCTTCCCGCATCAGCGAGCCGTGCTTCAGCACGACCACGTCCCAGCCGAAGGAGCGGAAGATCGATTCGAAGCGGTCGAACAACCCTTCGCGCACCACAGCGTCGAGGCTCTGGCGGTTGTAGTCGATGATCCACCAGGTGTTGCGAAGGCCCTGTTTCCAGCCCTCCAGCAGGGCCTCGAAGATGTTGCCCTCGTCCATCTCCGCATCGCCGAGAAGCGCGATCATGCGTCCCTCGGGAAGGTCGGCCGCCCAATCATGGGCTTTCACATAATCCTGAACGAGGCTCGCGAAGAGGGTCTGCGCCACGCCCAGGCCGACCGAACCGGTGGAAAAATCCACGTCGTCGATGTCCTTGGTGCGGGACGGATAGGATTGCGCGCCCTTGTAGCCGCGAAAATTTTCGAGTTTCTCGCGGGTCTGATGGCCCAGCAGATACTGGATGGCGTGAAAGATCGGGCTCGCATGGGGCTTGACCGCCACCCGATCCTCCGGTCTCAGGACGGCCAGGTACAAAGCCGTCATGATGGTCGAAAGCGAGGCCGAGGACGCCTGATGGCCACCCACCTTCATGCCGTCGGGGTTGGGACGCACATGATTGGCGTTGTGGATCGTCCAGCTGGCGAGCCAGCGAATCTTCTGTTCGAACGCGGCAAGATACGGCAGGCGCGGGTCGGTCATCGTCTATGCCCAGGGTAGAGCGGAGAAGGGCCGTCGACGACGGCCTTCCGCGGGATTGAATTTCGGCGCTCATACTAGGCCTTTTTGAKTGACCCGCCAGCCGATAGCCCCTATTTCGGGCTCACTTCCGGGAGGGGCCGCCTTCCTCGGAGAGGCTTGGCCGCATGGCACCCTGTCTTCGCTGAAGATGGCTGTGTTTCAATGGGTTAGCCGGCATGTGGCGACATCGCTCGCCGTCATGGGGTCTGAGATGGGCGCGTAGCTCAGTGGTAGAGCAGCTGACTTTTAATCAGCGGGTCGATGGTTCGATCCCATCCGCGCTCACCATCTCAGATCTCTGAAAAGTAAAGACTTTTTCGTGAATTGTCTTCCACTGGATTGTACGATTACGGTGTGGGTTACAGGAGGGCTAACGCAGGGTCGTCGTGTGACGAATTGCTGAGCCGGATCGATGAGGACGAGAGCCTCCTGCGGCCCAAAGCAGCAGCGCGGAATCCCTTTTCCTGATCAGTAGGTTGAAATTCCAGGCGTCCCAAAATTGCCAACGTTTTTGGGCGAGAGGGGTCTTTCGAGAGGCGCGGACGTGTTGCAGGTCTTGATAGAGTCGGAGCGGCCGAAGGTTAATCGGACGATACTAGATTTCGTATAGACACGTATTTAGCCAGCAGATTTGTGCTACACACGGACGGGAAGTGCGGCTTACACCGCAACATTCGCCAGCCCGGTCCTCGGCCAGCGTTTGCGATTGAAGGTCACAGGCTCAAATCCTGTCCCCGCAACCATCTTTAATTGTCGAACAGCAGAAGCCGGATCCGAAAGGGTCCGGCTTCTTGCGTTTGAACTACACATCGCCAGAATGCCGGCGAGCGCGCCGCGCAGCTCGACCTTGAGCGCGCCATCCTCCGGCACCAGCCGGATCACCTCGATCAAGCTGCGGATCAGGTCGAACGCCTGGTCCTTGGTGATTGGGTCCTCGAGAAGGTGGCCGAGGTCCGAAACCTTCTGCCGATAAATCTCCGCCAGGTTCGGATGAAACAGCGGCTGGTTATCGGCGGGCACCTTCAACTCAGCCTCGAGCTCGACCTTGCGCGCCTCCAGGGCCTTGAGGTCGTCCAGCAGAGAACGCGGTGCGTCATCGCTCCCCGTCAGGAGGTCGAGGATGCGGCGGATGCGTTTGTTGGTCCGGACGAGCTCCTGCTCGGCCGAGGCTCTGGCCGCCCGCTCACCGATCCGGCCGCGGTTGACCTCGGCATGAAACTCCTCCGCAAAAACCTTGAACAGCGCCGGGTCCATCAGCCCGTTCCTGATGCCGTCGAGGACGATCGCCTCAAACGTCTCGTGCCGGATGGTCAGCATGTTGGTACAGATGGCCGCGCCCTTGTTGCGGGCAGCCGCACAGCCAAAGCGGTGCTGGCCGACCTTGACGTAACCGGCACCGCAAGCGCCGCATTGCATCAGCCCCGAGAGCAGAAACTTGGGCCGGGTCTGCTGATGGAACGGCTTTTGGGCCGAGCGAGCATCGGGTCGGGTGTCCTGCGCCATCGTCGCCTGGCGATCCTTCACCGCCTGCCACAGCGCCTCGTCGTTGATCCTGAGCTCCGGCAACTCATGGACGACAAAAGCCTCGTCAGCGTTCGGCCGCGAGCGGCGCTTGCCGGTATCCGGATCCTTCATGTAGCGCAGGCGGTTCCAGACCAGCCGTCCGCGATAAAGTTCATTGTTGAGGATGCCGGTGCCGCGGGCACGGTTGCCGTTGATGGTCGAGGCGCCCCAGGCAGCACCCCGGGGTCCCGGGATGCCGCGGTCATTGAGATCGAAGGCAATCCTGCGCGGGCTCTTGCCGGCGGCGAAATCGACAAAGATCTGACGGACGATGGCGGCCTCCGTTACGTCGATGGCGCGGCCGCCACGGATCGGACTGCCGTCCGTCGCGATCTCCCGCTTGACCGTATAGCCAAAGCACAGACCGCCGCCGGACTGACCCTTCTCGACCCTGCCTTTAAGCCCACGACGGGTCTTGTCGGCGAGGTCCTTGAGGAAGAGGGCATTCATCGTCCCCTTGAGCCCGACATGCAACTCGCCAATCTCGCCCTCGGCCAGCGTCACGATCCGCACGCCGGCAAACATCATCTGCTTGAACAAAGCCGCCACATGCTCTTGGTCGCGGCTGATCCGATCGAGCGCCTCGGCCACCACCACGTCGCAGCCGCCGGAGCGGGCCATTTGCAGCAGGTTCTGGTAGCCGGGGCGCAGCATGCTGGCGCCCGAGATGCCCTCGTCAGCGAAGATCCCGGCGACCGTCCATCCCTCGCGGGCGATCCGCTCCTCGCAGATGGCGATCTGGTCCTCGGCCGACGACGCCGACTGGAGATCGGACGAATAGCGGGCGTAGATGGCAGCGCGCATTGGTGTATCCTGTCAGGCGACTCGCGTATCGGCAGGCCAAGCTACTTTAGAGAGCTGCTTGCGCCAAATCGAGCCGCGCTCAGGTGCTTACAGCGTGGCCATCCTTGATTTTCTAAGAAGGGGGTGTGTTAGGACAAGGGGTCAGGCCTATCCGAAATCGCCCGTCGTTTGAGGATCGGCAAGGCGTCTGTTCATCGGGTTCTGAGCCCAGCCCAACCTGAGTTTTTGCAACTCGGTTGCCAACCCAGATCTCACCAACGCGGGTTGCTAGGCCAGGGTCAAAGCCCAGCCGGCGAAACTGCCGCGAGTGTCCGGAGTGGGCGCGGAAACAGACCTTGTTACCGCCGGGATCTAAGGCTGAGTTTGACCCAGAGCTGACTTTGGATGGCCTTTGCCATCCTGGAGAAGTCGGTGAGACGTCGATCACTTATTGTTTTCCCAGAACCGGATGGCGTCGGCGACCCATCCTTCGGCACTCGTGCCGGTACCGAGCCCGAAGCCGTGACCAAGGTTCTTGTACTTCCGGTATTCCACCTCCGAGCCGGACTTGCGCAGTGCCGCAACTCGCTGTTCCATAGCAGAGGGAGGTGCGATCCCATCCTGCTCGCCGACGGCCACGAAAGTTGGGGGCTCGTCGGCCGAATGGTCCGAATGGGCCGTGTAGGCCATTACGACAGCCGATGGCTTCGGCAGGTACTTACCGCCGAAACGGGCGACGCCGTGCGACCCGATCGATGCTGCCATTCTCGCTCCCGCGGAGCTGCCCCACAGGGAATAGCCGTGAGTACCGACCCCGAGGGCTTCGGCATTCTCGAAGATGTACGTGATGGCCGCAGCCAGATCCTGGGTGGCAATCGCGCCGCCTTGTCCGGCCCGGTACTTCAAGACGAAGGCATTGTAGCCCTTGCCGCTGATCTCGGCGGCGTAGGGAAAGCCCTCGTGGACGGAGCCGACATAGGAGAACCCACCCCCGGGCGAAATCACCGCGAAGGGTGCTCCCGGACTGCCGCGGAAGAAGAACAATCCGGTCTGCTCCTTCGTCGGATCAGCCCGCTTCTGCGCCTCGGTGTAAAAGTCGTAGAAGACGGTCCTGCCCCTGCCGACATCGTCGATGATGCGGTTTAACGATCCCACCACGGTCTGAGGGCGAACCTGCGTGTGGTACGGCAGGAGCGAACCTATGTTCGCCAACGGCATGTTCTCGTCATAGCGACGGTCGTCCCAGGGCAATATCTGGCGCCCAAATCCCGAGAAGGCCGGATGGTTCAGGATGTCCCGGATGCTGCTGTTTGCGGTCAGGGGAACCGGCTTGGTTCCGCCTGCCGCCTGCTCTCCACTCTCACCGGGCCTGTCATGCGCCAAGCCAGCCTCGGTCGCGTTCGCCGCCGAGCAGGCCGATAACAGGAACAGGGAGAGCGCCATGGTGGCGGATGGCAGTGCAAGGATGCCCATGTGCGATTACCCCATAGTCTTTTGATCGTTGGCCGCCGTCGAACGGTCGGAATGCGTGGCCGTCTTCAGCCCTCGCACGATCTCCGTCCTGCGCCCGATCGATGAGGTCATTGTCTTCCGGTGCTGGAGCCATTTCATCCCGTAGTAGGTCAGGGACATGTAGAGCCCTGCGATCGCGATGCAGTGGACGAAGAATCCCCGGACGGACTCCTCGAAGTTCCACCAATCTAGGGTGACCTGCATGGCGAGCTTGGTGCCGATGCCCAGATCGAAGGAACTCCAGACGCCATGGGCTGCAATGGCAATGGCGATGGCTGGGAGTGCGAGGGTCCGCACGACGTTCGCCTTCGAGATGCCGAACAGGGTTCGTGCCACGCCCATGATCATCGGCCAGCGCATACCCAGATGGATGGAGACGATGACAAGGACCCAATAGGCGGCAAGGGTATGGATCTGCCGCACGGCGAAGCCGCCGTAGGCCGACATGAATCCCGACAGCGTGTTGGAGATTAGGACGCTGGTCACGAGCAGCGCCAGCATCGCGACCAGCAGGACAAAGTTGATCCCGATATTGCGCAGCCCGCGCCCGTGACGCTTCTCATTGGGGACTCTGCGGTACCAGCGCCGATTGAAAACGTTGTGCACGATGACGAGCAGGAACATGCCAGTCCCGACCACCTCATGAACCGTGTTTCCCAGCCACCAGTAGGCGAGGCCGAGCAGCAGCAGGCCGGCGGCGATCAGGTCGAACGTCAGCCGCATCAGGAACATGGAGCTCACGATCTGCGTCCCGGGGTTCATTCGATCGGCGTGCCGTTGAACCGGGGAATGCGGTACCCGGTGTAAAGGTATTCGCTTCCGGCCTGGCTCTGGTGGCATGACTGGCAGCGGGCGGTGTTCTCGCTCATGTTGATGGTCTTGTCGGGCTTGAACCACTGGAACTGCCAATCGCCGGTGCGACGCCGTTCGTCGTAGTCCGCACCCCATCCGTCAGCCTTCTGCATGACGAAGTACCGGAAAACCTCGCCCTCGCGATAATCGACCAGCACGAATGCGTCCCCGACGGGACCGGCTGCCCTTTCTTGACGGCCTCGATGGCCTCGGGCGTGGTCATGATGTGCTCAGTCACGTTGCCGCGCTTGACGGTCGTGTAGTGCACCAGCTTCTCAAGGGTCGGAAACGTCACGCGATTGCTCTCGGCAATTGCCTGCCAGCCGACGAGCATGACAGCGGCAGAGGCCAGGGCAATCAACGGAAGGCGTCTTCTCGGGGACTTCACAAGGGACCTCGCATCGGTTGGGCATCAGGGCAGGTTGGAAGGGGCGCGGCGTCCTCCGCGCGTCCCGTCACGGGATGTCGTCATCGTCGGGTTGATCAGGTCTTTGGAGGCGCCTCCACTCCCGAGAAGACCAGAACCGCGTCTGGGAGACGCGCGCCCCGGATTTGGATCGCCGCAACGGCGCGGTTCAGTTCGGCCACTTCGGACGCCGTGAACTGCACCGTAGCCGCGCCGATATTCTCGCGCATGTGCGCCATTTGCGTCGTTCCTGGAATGGGAACGATCCAGGGCTTCTGGGCCATCAGCCAGGCCAGGGCGATCTGCGCGGGTGTGGCCTCTTTGCGTTCGGCCCAGCTCCTCAGCAGCGCGACGAGCGCCAGGTTGTGGGGCAGGTTCTCCGGTGAGAAGCGGGATTCGATTCCGCGAATGTCACCCTGCGCAAACCGTGTCCTTGCATCAATGGCGCCGGTCAGGAAACCCACCCCGAGCGGGCTCCATGGGACGAATCCGATTCCGAGTTCCTCACAGAGCGGGATGACCGCATCCTCCGGCCCGCGCCAGAGCATCGAATACTCGTTCTGAACGGCGGTGACGGGCAGCGCGGCATGAGCCCGGCGCAGCGTGTTCAGCCCCATCTCGGACAGGCCCCAGTGCAGGACCTTGCCATGCGCCATCAGGTCCTTGACCGCCCCGGCGACATCCTCGATCGGCACCTGCGGGTCGACGCGGTGCTGGTACAGGAGATCGATGCGATCGGTGCGAACGCGCTTGAGCACGCCCTCTACAGCCGCCTTGATGCGCTCCGGACGGCTGACGAGGCCCGGGCGCCGCTCGCCGGTCTCCAGATCGACGTCCCAGCCGAACTTGGATGTGATGACGACCTTGTCGCGGAATGACGCGATGGCTTCGCCGAGGATCCGTTCGCACTCGTGCGGGCCGTAAGCCTCGGCCGTGTCGAAGAACGTGACGCCCCGGTCAAAGGCCGTCCGGATGATGTTGAGCATCTCGGGCCGGCTGGGGATCGTCGTCTGATACGTCCGGTGCATGTTCTGGACGCCGAGGCCTACGCTGGAGACCTCCAGCGAGCCGAGCTTGCGGCGGCCGCTCACGGTTGCAGCGCCGGAGCCCTGACTGCCGTTGCCGGCACCTTGCGCGCCCTGCTGGGCGTTCGCGGACGTGGCAACGACCATGGGCGCTGCGGTCATCCCGGCTACTGCTGCCAGAAACTTGCGTCGGTTGGGATCGGTCCGGGTTTCCGTCTCTGACATGCTTTGCTCCGTTGAATATCACCCTGTCCATGGGAGGGTGGCTTGGTTCGAACCTAACGGGTGAGACTGCGATCGATTAGACGGGGAATGCAGCATGAGCCTATGAACATCATTCATGAGCTGCTTGGCGGGCATCCATTCCGGATCATCGCGAGGCTTAGTCCTTGATCTGCCGGATCGCGGCATTGAATCCCTTGGGCGTACTACTGGATCCTGCGAGTTTGCCGACATTGATTTGATCGATCGGCTTGCCGACAACCACCTTGGGCACGGCCGCCGCGACGAGGCGCTGCAATTCGAGCGAGCGTGGGACTGTGGCGTGCGGGGTCACTTCCACCGCAGTGATCGTGCCCTTCGCCAAAGTCGCTTTGACCGTGATGAATGACGGTTGGCCACCGTATTGTCCGGTCGCGGTGTAGGTGCCGTCCGCGTAGCGGTTGCGTTGAGATAGAATAAAGGGTCTGGCCGCCTCCGCTTGCAGGTCGGAATTCCAAACTCCCGCCAGCATCAAGGTGGCCGAGATCGTGGAAATCCGTCTCATCCTGTTTTCCACAGGCATTGTTGCTGTCCTTTCCGTTCAGGTGAAGAGTTCGCCGCAGAAGTCCGCCGAGACTTCGGCACGGCAGTCGGCGAACATCCGGACCGAGGAAAACGGGAACGCACGCTCTAGATGATCTGCTGAAACGAAGAAGAGCGCCGTGGCCAGCCCGTCGGCGGTCGCCGCATCGTCGGCCACAACCCAGGTCGCGATCACGTCGCGGGTTGGCGTTCCGGTGCGTCCGTCGATCAGGTGATGCAGGCCGTCACCCCAGGCACGCCGGTTCACGGCCGAGGCGCACAGGGCGCGATCCTTCAAGTGCGCCACGCCGATGGCGAGCCCGACATCGAAGGGGTGTTCGAGCCCGATCCGTAGGGGATCGTCGCCCGCATGGAGCAGGTCCCCGCCACCGTCGATGACGAAGCTCATGAAGCCTTCCTCCGGCAGGATGCCAGCGACGATGTCGACGAGGTATCCCTTGCCGGCCGCGCCGATGTCGATCACGAGCGGGCGTCGGGTGAGGAGTGACAGGACTTCGCGTCTAACGTCCTTCGACAATTGTGGTCTTGCAGCGGAATGGCTGCGGATCCCGGCAGAGTCCGGTGTTAGAGAGTTGGCCCGGTCGTACCCAAGCAGTTCGGGGTCACGCCCGACCAGCGGATCGACCGCGCCCTCCGTGCGGGCATGCAGTCGATCGTAGCGATCGTGCGACCGCGTCCGCCGGGAAGGTGAAGCACCCACCGTCACGCGATGACGCGATCCGCGAGACCAGCGAGTCCGGCCGGAAGCGTGAATAGGCCGCTTCGAATCGCTCGATCMGTTCGAGGATCCGCCGTCGCACCGGAATCTCCAGCGGCGTCGGCGTTTCGATCTCCCAGGCCGTTCCGATGGCATCGAACGTGAAGCGGAACATCGCACTTGCTCGCGTAGGGTCAGAGCCCGGTCATCTTCAGCGCACCTTCGGGCAGCCTTTCGCCCTTGAGTTCGATCCTTGACGCAGCTGCGTCGATCTCACGGAGATCGTCGGCCGTGAGCTGGACCTACGTCGAGCCGAGGTTTTCGTCCAGGCGATGCAGCTTGGTGGTACCCGGGATCGGCACGATCCAGGGCTTCTGCGCGAGCAGCCAGGCCAATGCGATCTGCGCGGGCGTAGCACCTTTCCTCGCCGCCACGTCTTTGAGCAGGTCGACGAGTGCGAGGTTCCCCTCCCTGGCCTCAAGCGAGAAGCGAGGGACGCTATTGCGGAAGTCCGTGCTGTCGAACGTCGTGGACGTGTCGATCTTGCCTGTGAGGAAGCCGGCGCCCAATGGGCTGAAGGGCACGAAGCTGATAACGAGCTCCTCAAGGGTCGGCAAGATCTCCGCCTCCGGCCCCCGGTACCAGAGGGAATACTCGCTCTGGACCGCCGCCACGGGCTGAACGGCGTGGGCGTGGCGGATCGTCTGCGCCCCGGCCTCCGAGAGCCCGAAAGCCCGGACCTTGCCGGCCTGGATCAGGTCCTTGACCGCGCCGGCGACGTCCTCGATCGGCACGCTGGGATCGACCCGGTGCTGGTAGAACAGGTCGATCACGTCGGTGTTTAGACGCTTAAGCGAGGCATCCGCGACGGCCTTGATGTGTTCGGGCCGACTGTTGACGCCACCGCGGCGCTCCATGGTGGCCGGGTCGAGATCAAAGCCGAACTTCGTCGCGATCACCACTTGGCTCCTCAGCGGCGCGAGCGCCTCGCCGACCAGTTCCTCGTTCGTGAAGGGGCCATACACTTCAGCGGTATCGAAGAAGGTGACGCCACGCTCCACCGCCGTCCGGATGAGTGCGATCATCGCCTGCCTATCCGCGGGCGGGCCGTAATTGGCGCTCATGCCCATGCAGCCGAGGCCGAGCGCGGAGACCTCAAGGTTCCCGATCTTACGTTTTTGCATATCTTGTCTCACATATGTCGGTTCAGCGACCGACGCGCGCTTGCAGATGCGCCGGGTAGCGGTCCCCGTGCACGGTGATCGTGGAGAGAGCCTCCTCAATCCTCTGAAGATCGTCGGCGGTCAGTTCGACATCGGCGGCGCCGATATTCTCTTCAAGCCGATGGATTTTTGTCGTTCCGGGGATCGGTACGATCCAGGGCTTGCGCGCCAGCAGCCAGGCCAGGGCGATCTGGGCCGGGGTTACCTGCTTCCCTGACGCGATCTGCCCGAGGAGATCGACAAGTCCCTGGTTCGCCGTGCGGGCCTCCTCCGAGAATCGGGGCACGATGGTGCGGAAGTCGTTGCCTTCGAACTTGGTGTCAGCATTGATGGTCCCGGTGAGGAATCCCTTGCCCAACGGGCTGAAGGGCACCAGGCCGATGCCTAGTTCCTCCAGCGTCGGGATGATCTCGTTCTCCGGCTCGCGCCACCACAGGGAATACTCGCTTTGTAGGGCGACCACGGGCTGAACGGCATGCGCCCGGCGAATGGTTTCCGCGCCGGCCTCCGACAGACCGAAATGCTTAACCTTGCCTTCGGCAATTAGGCTCTTCACGGTGCCGGCCACATCCTCTATCGGCACGCTCGGATCGACGCGGTGCTGGTAGAGTAGGTCGATCACGTCGATGCGCAGGCGCTTCAGCGACCCCTCGACGGATTGCCGAATGTAATCCGGGCGGCTGTTCAGGTTCTGCTGACCGTCGGGGCTTGGGAGCTCGAAGCCGAACTTGGTGGCGACCACCACCTTGTCCCGGATCGGCTCCAGCGCCTCGCCGACCACCTCTTCGTTGGTGAACGGGCCGTAGACCTGCGCGGTGTCGAAGAAGGTCACCCCACGCTCGTAGGCGGTGCGGATGAGTCTGACAACGTCCGGGGTGTTCGTGGCGGGGCCGTAGCCATGACTCATGCCCATGCAGCCAAGGCCGAGGGCCGAGACTTCCAGCCCGTTCCTGCCAAGTGTTCGCTTTTGCATGTCGGTTCTCCGTTGATTGAGCCTCAGGAGCGCAAGGGCGGTAGATGAGGTGACGGCCAACGATCTAGTGATTGGGACTACCCTCAGCTAGCTGGTAAAACGCGCATGAACCTATGAAGGACTTTCATGAATGCCGAGGGACACCATCAATGATCTTCAGGCTTTTCTGGCCGTCGCACGGGAGCAGAGCTTCACGAAGGCGGCCACGAAGCTGGGTGTTTCCCAGTCGGCGTTGAGCCATACGGTGCGCGGGCTCGAGGCGCAGCTCGGAGTTCGGCTGCTGACCCGCACCACCCGCAGCGTCGCGCCGACCGCGGCGGGGGAGCGCCTGCTCACGACGATGGGGCCGCTCCTCGACGAGATCGAGGCCGGGATGGCTGCCCTGAGCGAGTTCCGGGACAAGCCCGCGGGGACCATCCGCATCACGACAGGCGAGCACGCGGCCCACAGAGTCCTCTGGCCTGCCCTGGAGCGGCTGCTGCCGGACTATCCGGACATCAAGGTGGAACTGGACATCAACAACGGCCTGACTGACATCGTGGCGGGGCGCTACGATGCCGGTGTGCGTCTCGGCGAGCAGGTGGCCAAGGACATGATCGCGGYCCGCATCGGGCCGGACACGCGCATGGCGGTCGTCGGCGCGCCGTCCTACTTCGCAACCCGCAAACGACCGAGGTCACCGGATGATCTAACCAGCCACGACTGCATCGGTCTGCGCATGCAATCCGGTGGTTTCCTTACATGGGAGTTCGAGAAGGGCGGCCGGGAAGTGAGGGTGAAGGTCGAAGGGCGGCTAGTGTTCAACACCTCACTTATGGCCCTCGAGGCGGCGTCGGCCGGGCACGGCTTGGCTTACCTGCTCGAGGACCGGGTTGAGGCGTGCCTCGCCGACGGACCGCTTGTCCGCGTGCTCGCCGATTGGTGTCCGCCGTTCGCGGGCTACCACCTGTACTATCCGAGCCGCAGGCAACCGAGGCCAGCTTTCGCCCTGCTAGTCGATGCGCTGCGGTATCGCGGTTGAACAGGAAACACACGATCATCATCAGCCTATGTGGAGTATGTGCGTACCTTCTTGAATCCACCATTCGTTTCGGGAAGAACAGCTTATGGCTCGAGGGAGACCTTAGCCTCCACTTCCGCAATCGCGGGGCGGGCGGACGTTCTGTTAGGCACGCGAACGGGTCGGATTGACCCAAAGCAGACCTCCAGCCCGTAGGCATTCACGTTAGGCTATCTTCAATGCAGCATGTTCAACGTCTTGCAGACAAGCCCTCGTTGCCATCGATCCGCTGCCCGATTATGGCGATCGCCCGCTGATAGACGGGAGCAGCATTCCACGCCTGAATGGCCCTGAAATTGGTCTCGTCAGGCTCGTAGCCGGCACCCGCACGCCAGCCATGAGCCCTAAGGAAGTTCGCCGTCGAGGCCAGCGCATCGGCTGCATTGTCGAGGTTGCCTCCGGTGCCGTAGTTCAGAATGCTCTTGGGCAGGAACTGGGTCTGGCCAATCTCGCCGTGCATCGAGCCGCGTGTGCCTGCTGAGAGGACGCCGCGGTCAATCAGGGTCAGAGCAGCGTAGAGTTGGTCGGTGAAGAAAGCCGACCGACGGCAGTCAYAGGCGAGGGTCGCCACCGCCGACAGCGTGTGCTGGTTCCCACGCTGCCGTCCGAACGCCGTTTCCATGCCCCAGATGGCCAGGAGTGGCCCGGGCGGGACGCCGTAGCGTTGCTCCAAAGACGCGAATAGAGTTGCCTTCGACTGCTTGAGCATGCGCCCACGCCCGACAATGGCTGAACCGCCGCGCTTGGCGAGAAACTGGTCGAGCGAAAGCCGGAAGCTTCTCTGGCCTCGGTCGGCCGCGATGGTCGCAGTCGAGTAGGTCGTCGCTGTGAGGGCTCCGACGGTTGGGGCGCTGATGCCCCGTGCTCTGGCTTCATCGGCAAACTGCTGCTTCCACACGTCGAAGCCCGCCACTGTGTTGCCGCACTGCGCAGCCCTTGCGTTCGTGTCCATGGCCGCAAACGACACCAACGCTGCGATAGCAACCAGCGCAAGCTCTTTACTGGTGTTCATGCGGATACCTTCTATAGCCGTTGGAGCACGCAGCCACCAGGCTCCCTGGCCTGGTCCAGGAACGACCTAGTCCACGAATGTTATGCCCGCACGCCGCACCGTCGAGAAGCGGCTCTTGGCATAAACAGACGTGTATGGAACCTGCACGTATTCCAAGGTCTTTCGTGCAGCCCAGCCCGGGAGGGTGTCCCTGTACCGGGCAAAATTCGGATTGGGCCCCCTTCCGAAGAGCACCTCGTTGAGATTCAGCCCCACCCCGACATAGAAGGACCGCTCGATCGGATAGCCGAGCTCGCGCTCCTTCTCCTCAAAACCACGCGCATCGAAGCCGACGTGCAGTTCCGCGTAGCGCAGGGGCGTGCTCTCGAGCGTCTCAAACCCGCTGCCCTTCAGGGCCATGATATAGCGCTGGCGCTCATAGGGCGGGAGAATGCCGTCATCCCCTGTGATGCTGGGACGCTCATAGCTTGCGGGCGTGTACATTAACCGCCAGTCCAGCTTTTCCGAAAGCCCAGGTATGGAATTCCGGAAGACCGAAAAGAGGGCGCCCACGCCGTTCGCCACGATGTCCTCGCGCGAGAAGCGATGTCGGCCGGTGAAACCGTCCATAGTCTCGGCGAGACCCATGATGCCGAATGCGACGAGCGCGGCTGTGATTGGGGCACCTGTGGGGTTGGACGCATTCGCCCGGATCCTGTCCGTCAGCAGGTCAGCAATGACGTATGTCGAGAACGAATGACCGATCTTGTCCATGCCGCCGTGCCGGGTGTTCCTAGCGAACCATCCTTCCTCGATGGTCTGGAACCCGGAAGTGTTGCCCCAGTCCCAATCCTTGAAGCCGACTATGGCCATGCCCGCTCCGACGATGGCCAGCTCCCAACGAATAGCATGCAGATGATCGCCCAGTTGGCTGACCGAGTAGAACGTCGGAGGGAGGGGCGTCGGCTCGAGTTCTGCCGCCGTGGGTGTCCCTGCCCGGGTAGCCGCGCCCGCTGGCGGCCCCGCTTGTGGTCCCCTCGCTCGGTGCCCGGACCGCTCTTCCGATGTTCTGCTCGGTTGCGCCAGGGATGCTTCAGGACCCGAAACGATACCCAGAGCGGCAAAGCAAGCGACTAAGGCGACGACCCGCATCTGCCGATCCTCTTCTAGCGCCCCCAGGCAGTACCTTTCTATGGCAAATGACAGAACTCAACCCCTTCGGCGGAAGCGATCTGCCGCAGGGGCCCGAAGGCGGCAAGGAAGGTAAACGGAACCTAAAAGCCCGAATGGCTGACGCACTTCCTGAAACCAAGATACGTCTTGTTTTGGCACGCGGCGGTCGTTCTTGCTGCGTCCGCTTAAGCCTCGGATCCGGACCCTCTCAACGAAGGCGGCTCGTCGTTGAGCCGCCCCCTGGGGTTCAGATTTCAACCTGTTCCGCGATCGTGAGCGCATCGTCGACGTCGATGCCGAGGTAGCG
>NZ_JBFUHH010000023.1:0-47364 GCF_056402495.1 Microvirga sp. P4_A5
GAGGCTTAAGCGGACGCAGCAAGAACGACCGCCGCGTGCCAGAAGCGGTCATCCCGAGCACGTTACCAAACACCATAATCTGACCATTGGCGGTGACATACTCGCGCAAGCTCGGCATTCTTCCTTGGGTACCCTCAAGGCCCCAGACAGCGAGCGCCCCCTCGAACTGTGTTAGTTAGGCTCTCCGCTTATAGCGCGATGCTTGTGGTGCCTTTCATCAGCACGGGCCCAGTCGGTCGTCCGGTGGGTGAGCCTGTGGCGGGTTCGAGGGTAATCTCGAAAAGTTGGTTCGGCCCGGTCCGGGGCAGGTTACCGAGGTTGAGGCGCACGGTGCGCGCCTGGTCGATGAGGCCAACGGAGACGGGGCCACGGGCTCGATCCCAGAGAGTCCAGATTTCGAGAGCTTGGCCGGGCGGAACCGGGATCGCCTCGAGCGGGATGAGCTCGGCGTTGCCATTGGCAAAGGCGTTGACAACCGCGGCCGGGCGGTTCTGCTCGGTGAGCAACACGGCAATGAGCACGGGCTCCCGTGCCGCACGCGTGGCGAGAAGGCCCACCCCAAGCGCCAGCAGAAGCGACGCGAACGCGCCTGCAATGCCCGCGATGCGCCAGAACGGCAGAGAGCGCCAGAGCGCCGCGAAGGCAGCGCGCGGGCTTGGGATCACAGGGGGTATTGGATCCTCAACCCGCAGCGGTGCCGTCGCCCCGTCGAGACCTGTTTCGATCCTGCTCCAGAGCTCGTCTCTCGGTGGCATAGGTGCCGCTATAGCGTCGAGCTCCGCCAATCGGGCCTGCCATTGCGCGACGGCCTCCTGAAAGCGTGGATCACTCCCGGCGAGGCGTTCGGCGGTCCGCCGCTCGTCACCATCGAGCAGGCCGACGACGTACTCTGCGGCGAGCCGCTCATGCTCCGGGGTCATGGCATGCACTCCCGCAACACAGCGAGCGACCGGCGGATCCAGGATTTCATGGTGCCGAGAGGAACGCCGAGGCGGCCTGCGAGTTCGCCATGACTCAGACCCTCCACATAGGCGAGAAGGATTGCCTTGCGGCGGAGCGGCTCCAAGCGCTCAAGGCATCGCCGTAGGGCGCTTGCGTCGGAAAGCCGGACCACGAGCGCCTCGGCATCCTCCCCGGGAGCCTCCAGCCCCATCGACTCGAAATCGTCTACGACATCCGTCCGGGCCTCCCCCCGCAGGATGTTGAGCGCGCGGTTGCGCAGGATGGCATAGAGCCAAGTGCGCCCCGTGCCCCGCGCGGGGTCGAAACTTGCCGCTTTCTGCCAGACCTGCACGAAGGTGTCATGTACCGCTTCCTCGGCTAGCGCACGCCGACGCAGGAGGCGCATCGCGACGCCGAGCATCCGTGATGCTTCCTCGTCGTAAATTCTGCGCAAGGCAGCGCGATCGCCGCCGGCGGTGAGGCGCAGGGCGTCGTTCAGGTCGAAAGGTGAGGAAGGTACCATCCCCAACGCCGCCGTCACACAAGGTCTCCGTTCCCAGTCGATGCAGATTACACGGCAGAGCCTGTCCTGGATGCAGCCCTCCAAAAAATTTTCAGTGGAGTGCATCCGACCCTTCATCTGCCGTGTAGCTCCATCACTGGCGGCATCGCGCCGGGAAACATAATGGAGACCACCATGAAGTCGACCATCCTTGCTGCCGCGCTCGTTGGCACGACGCTGAGCGCCGGCGCCGCCCAGGCCCAATCCGTCGCGGCGCTTGTCGGCGACGATACCATCGCCGTCGTCGACGTCGCCGCGAAGCGGGTCGGCAAATCAATGAAGGTGTCGGGCCTTTCCGGAAAACTGTTGGGCATCGATGTCAGGCCCGCGGACGGCTTGCTCTACGGGCTCGTGGCCGATGGTACGGTTGTCACCATTGACCCAGCATCCGGCAAGGCGACCGAGAAGTCCAAGCTCGACGCGATGATGCCTTCCGGAATGATGGCGACGGTTGACTTCAACCCGGTAGCGGATCGCCTGCGCGTGATCGGCTCGGATGGGACAAACCTTCGCGCCAATGTCGACGAYGGAAAGGTGACCAAGGACGGTCAGCTCAAGTTCTCCGACAACGACATGCACAAAGGCAAGGCTCCCAGGATCGTCGCCGGCGCTTATACGAACTCCATGAAAGGCGCGAAGGAGACCACGCTCTATGACATCGACGCTACAGGCGCTCTGGTGAAGCAGGCTCCACCGAATGACGGTATCCTCAACTCGATCGGCATGATCGGGATGACCGCTGAGAACGCCGCGTTTGATATCGTCTACGAGACCGCGAGCCAGGGTATGAACACGGCTTGGCTCATGGCTGGCGATAGCCTCTACCAGATCGATCTGGCGACCGGCAAGGCGAATTCGGTCGGCAAGATCTCCGGGGTGAGCGGTTCAGTCCGGGACATCGCGGCGCTGCCGATGATGTGATCGCGGGAGCAGCCCTCTCAGTCAAGGGGAGGGCTGGCTTTTGAGCACCGGGCTGGAACAACAGCGCCGTTAAAGGCTAAAGGTCAGCACTGGGTCAAAAAGCGAAATCCCCACAATGCATTGAAGGTCAGCTCTCGCGCTCATACCTGACCTTCAAACGAAGAACTTAAATTGGCACCAACAAGACGCAACTCAGCGGCAAAGGGTCAAACAGCTCCTGAGAAGCTCTTGTACAGCCCAATTGCTCTTTACACCCCCCAGTGCACTGAGAGCTGCCGATCACCCGCAGTCCGCGTCGTAGACAAGAGCAGATAAGACGTTCCCCTGCGCGATTATTCGAAGGTTCGCGTCCATGGTGACATCACGCTGGGGATCATAGTAGCCCAGGGTTTTAAGCCTCGCATCCAGCGCTTTTTGTCGTGCGTCTGACATCGTCTCAATGTAGCCGAGGATACGAAAGTTGCGGTCCCGAATTGTTTTGCGATGCACGCACGAGGCCTTTTTGGCTTTGAGTTCTCAACTTAGCCAACAGCCGAGACCCTGAGCTGAGTAAATACTGCCGCTCAAGGTCAACGATCTGAAGGCTAATGCAGGCGTTTCGACCCTTCCGCTCGACTCCATTGGCCATTTGCAGCCAATGAGCCGAACTCGGTTACCGCGACATCAATTCGCCCTTGGCTTACCACGACCATTCAGAGCCAGCCCTTTTGCGGCTGCTGCTGTGGCAATGGCGTTGTCCAACTCTCCAGCAGGAACGGCCTCGATGAGCGTGGGGAGATTGGCAAGAGGGCCGACCTCAATCGCGGTCTTGCCCTTCATAATTTCCATTGATTTGACGTCACACAAGTATAAACCATTGAACTTGTTACGACTTTGTCAAAGTGCACAAGCTCTGCGCTAGATTGAGGATCCCGAAACTTACGTTCTCCTCACTACAGCTAAAATTTAATTGCGGCATCGGCTGCAAGTCAGATCAGCCACCTTCCCCTCGGAAAGGTGCGGGTTCTGCTCCTGCTAATGTCAAGCACATCTCCCACGTGGGCTCGCTCTGGATCCTGACCATGCAGTCAAAAAATCAATAAAGTCATCATATAACTCATGCGCCCAGGAAAGGAGCATTGGCGCAATTTTAGATTGATATGCCTACAGCGCATAGCTCATGTGTGCTGACCTATCTACCGCGCAGCAGCATAAGAATTATCTATTCATCACGAGGCTTATTGAACGCCTCTGTAGAGGGATAAGAATTATGCTCGTAACAGCAATCCTCCGTCTCGTGATGCGCGTCGTTAATGCAACTGCCTATGCGAACCAGCTCAGGGCCGAACGTGTTCTGAATGCGCATCTCGCACGCGCTGGCAACACCCTCGACTGAGAACGCCAGTAAGTCATAAATGCAAAATTCTTCAGTCTCTGCGAAGCAACTCACAACCAACCCTGCCTGTCACGGCGGGTTGCGGCTATGAGCGACAACTGGGCTACATTCCTGCGACCGGGAAAACACACGAAATCGGTCCAAGCGCGAAGAGCCGCCCCCTCCGCTTCAGCTGCCGTCCCGCACGGTTCTGACAAAGGGCCCTGTGGTGCGCCTTCGCTCTCGCAACTGAGGCAGAGAAAATGCGCCTCGTACTGCCCATATAATTCGAGGCAGGTGATCCCTAATTCGGCGCTTCTGCACACTGGGCATGGCTTAGGCTCAGTCATTGTCGTTCCACTCTACCGTTGATACGGACATTGCGGATTAGGGAAGCACTAATCTACACGGATGAGATTGTCGCTCGTGCCTTTCCGAGGCTCTCACTCGCTGATGTTGAGGATCGAAATCTTCGATTCTTCCCGACGCCACAACCAGTAACACTCCTGAATAGCCTCACGAGCGAGCTCTGGCTCGCGATCCCTTAGGGCTTGCACAAGTGCACGGTACGCTTCGACGTTTCGCTCGAACGCACCGCGGACCATGGAGATGATCCTGACCTTGTTCGCAATCACAGACCGGATGACGGACGAGAGGCCATCGATGACGATGACGATCACAGGGTTGCGGCACGCCCTGGCGAGGCTGGCGTGAAGCTCGAACTGGAGCTCAACCACATCCTCTAAGGAGTCTGATGCGGCAATCTGATCGATGAGATCCTCGAGCGCCTCAAGATCAGCAGTGCTGGCCTGGATCGCGGCGGCACCCGCCATCTCTCGGCCAATCATCTCCATGGCGCTTTGGATTTGATCAATCGAGATGAACCCAAGCTTCAGAGCAACGCCGAAATAGAACTGCAGGAACCGCGAGTTCGGGAGCGCCAGATAGGTTCCGCTGCCTTGGACGCGCTGGAGCAGCCCGAGCGTCTCCAGAACGGTCAGCCGATCCCGCAAAGTCGGACGCTGGATGCCGAGTTGGTCGGCCAGCTCACGCTCCGTGGGGAGCTTGATCCGTCCGCTGCTGTCGGGCCTCAGCTCCATTGCGATGTCGATGACGCGCGCAAGGATATCGTCTTCGCCGTCGGTCATATAAAACCGTAGTTCCTTTTACCCAGTGGCTCGCACCCTAGCCGGGGCCGCGCCTCCTCATCCGCGTACGGGCCAGAACTACGATCTGCAAGCGCGTGCATCAAGTCGCGCAGTTGCGGGTAAGCGGATTCGAAGATCTTGAACATGCGGTCGTAGGTCTCGATGGTTCTCTGGGACCCGGGCCGAATCGCGGTGGCGTTGGCTGAAATCAGTGGAAGTTCTCTGTCGTCGCTGCCCGTGAACAGCCCTGCCGCTATAGCACCGAGCAAGCCGGCTCCCAGCGCCGCAGCGTCGGGCATGTCAGACATGATATAGTCGAGCTTCAGGACATCTGCCTTCATCTGTCCCCAGAACTTGTTCCGCGCTCCGCCGCCCACGCTGAGCATGCGCTCCGGGCGCTTGCCCCACTTGACCGAACCCCGCTCCAAAATTTGCCGCAGGCCGAAGGTCGTTCCTTCGAACACAGCGCGGACCATGTCCTGTCGGCTGTGGCGGAGGAGTAGCCCGAGCCAACTGCCGCTCGCTTCCGCGTCCCAGATGGGGCTCCGCTCGCCGGCAAGGTAGGGCAAAAACAAGAGACCATTGGCTCCTGGAACAGACTCCTGCGCCAAGCGCTCCAACTCGGCGAGAGTCTTGAGTTCCGGCCAGACCTTGTTGTTGAGCCAGCCGAAGGCACCACCCAGCGTCGACATCGCTCCATGAGCCAGCCAGCGGCCGGGCACGATATGCTGACGATGCAGGAAAGACGGTTCGAAGTCCGGTCGGTCGAGACAGAAGGTAATGACCCCGGACGTGCCAACCGATTCGAAAACCTCGCCGCTGTCCATCAGGCCAACCGCAAAGGAGGCCGCAGCCGTATCAGCAGAACCAAGCGCCACAGAGGTACCGACAGGAACTCCCGTCAGAGAGGAAGCTTCATCTGTCACCCGGCCAATTGCGTCGGTGCAGGCACTGATCTCCGGCAGGATTGCCGCATCAAGTCCCCACAGGGCCAGGAGATCACGGTTCCAGGACGGTTTGGGATCAGCAATGCGCATCAGACCCGAATAAGAGGCTTGTGTCGGCTCAATGCCATCCCGCCCGCCGAGGCGGCGAGCCAGAAACCCGTTGAGCATAGTGACCCGCCGCACTTTTGCCCAAGCGGCTGGCTCGTTCTCGCGGATCCACGCCAAATTGGCTGCCCAGCAGGTTGACGTGCTGCCCCGGTTGCCGGTCTGCTGCACATCTGCCTCAGCATCGGTCCCGACCACGTCTTCGAGACGCACCTGAGCGCGGCCATCGAGGTAAAGGATGCCCGGCCGTACCGCCTGCCCGTCCTCGTCGAGAAGGATGGTTGTCGGGCAGGTTGTAGCGAGCCCGATTGAGACGATCGTGGGGACGCGGGCGGCAACCTCCCGAATAGCATCGGCGGTGGCCGCCCAGTAGCGGTCGAGGTCAATTTCGGCCCAGAGCGGATAAGGTGTGACCACAGGAACCGTCCGGTGCGCCTTCGCAACCAAGCGGCCTTCACGCGTGAAAGCGCAAACCTTGATACCGCTCGTTCCAGCGTCGACCCCGAGGAAGGCTTCAGTCATTGCGAATCGCCACCTTCAGTGCCCGTCCGCTCTCCGCCTCCTTGAGCGCCTCGACAGCATCCGCTAGTCCGAAGCGATGGGTTACGAGCGAGTTGGCATCGATGAGCCCGCCTGCGAGCAGGTTGAGAGCTGTCTCATAGTCCTGGCGGCGCAGCGCGCTCGCCCCGGTCACGACGATCTCGTTGTAGTGCACGAGATTGACGTCGAATGTCGCCATGTCACCTGCCGAGAAGCCTGCAAACAGATTGACGCGGCCACCCTTGCGAACGAGCTTCAGCGCCTCGTTGGCAAGCGCCGGAACGCCGATGGCCAAGATTGCCACGTCCGCGCCGAGCCCGTCAGTCACGCCACGGATCACCCCCGCCAGATCTTCCTTGGTCGGATCACAGGCGATGTCGACGCCGCGCTCGAGGGCAGCCTCGCGGCGCATCTGGTTGGGCTCGCTGACGATGACCAGTCGTGCCCCGGCCCGGCGCGCGAGTGCCGCATGCATGAGGCCGATCGGCCCTGCCCCGAGGATGACCACCACGTCACCAAGTTCAACGCCGACATTGCGCAGGCCGTTGATGCAGCACGCCAGCGGTTCAGCCAAAGCCGCCGCTTCGAACGGCATGCCCTGCGGAATACGGACGGCATTACCTGATTCTAACGCGAGCGCAGGCACCTTCAGGTACTCGGCATAAGCCCCATCGAATTCGTATCCGATGGCCTGACGATTCTGGCAGACATTCTCACGGCCGGTTTTGCAGTAGGCGCATTTGCGGCAGGGAATGACAGGATTAACCGATACCGGGTCACCGCAGGAGAACTGCGAGACGCCTGCCCCCACTTCAACCACCTCGCCCGCGAACTCGTGGCCGAGAACGGACGGGAAGCGGACGCCCTTGGTTTTGCGGCCACGTAGGATGCGAATATCCGTCCCGCACACAGTCGCCGCCCTCACCTTCAGGATCAACTCACCGGGCCCCGCGGACGGGGTTGCGACATCCTGCAAGACGACGTCGTCGGGAGCTCGAAGAACTGCTGCCTTCATTTCTGGAGATCCTTCTCTTCTTCAAGGGCGCGCTCGTAAACTTTGAGGGCTCCTTCGACGCTGGCGTCATCGTGCATCAAAGCGGACAAGGATTTGATAACGGCAGAGGTATGCGGGTGCGACCACACGAAGCGGCCATAGGTAACGCCGCGCATACCGACATCGAGTGCCTGGCGGGTCATGCGCAAATAGTCCTCCAGAGTCTCGCCCATCTCGCCACCAGCCAGAGCCACGATGGACGGGCAGGCATCCACCACCGAGCGGAAGCTCTCGGCTGAACCGGACCACATGGTTTTGATGATGTCGACGCCAAGCTCGGCGCCAGCGCGCACCGCGTAGGCCAGCACCTCAGCGTCGTGCTGATCCTTGATCAGCGCGCCCTTCGGATAGATGTGCGCGACAAGCGGCATGCCGGCCGAAGCTGCGTCCTTGGAGATCTTGCTGAGGAATGTCAGCTGCTGGGCCTGGTCGGGACCGCCGACGATGCAGCCCACCGAAATGGCGTCAGCACCAAAGCGCACCGCTTCCTCCACATCCGCAACGGGCGTGTCATACGTCGGATGATACTGCACGGAATAGGCGCTAGCCTTCAAGATGATCGAGGCCTGGCCCGCATAGGGTGCGAACACCTTCTCGGCGATGCCCTTGTGCATGGTGATACCGTCAGGCTTGCCGGCTACAACCTTGCGCATAACAGAGCGGATATCCACAAGTCCGGGCATCATCCCGCGGGTGATCGGATGGTCAACCGTGATGGCGAGCATGCGGCCAGACTTGGGATTCACGATCCGGTTCAGACGAACTTCTTTCCCGAGAAACATAGAGGCTCCTTAATGCAGGTCGGATGTTGCCGACGAAACTGGGATCAGGTTTGGTTATACCAATTAAGGTTCCTATACAAGCATAAACATCAATTGGTTGTACCAATTTTACGCTACTAGGTTCCTGGGTTTACCAGCCCGAAACAGCTCGATGTTCTCAAACAGCTGGTCCGTGAGCCCCTGGACAGCCTCGCTGCTCGCCCAAGCCACGTGCGGCGTAAGGATGAAGTCGGGCCGGTCCAGCAGGCGCATAAATGGGTGATCCGCAGCTGGCGGCTCCGCCGTGACCACATCAAAGGCGGCGCCGGAGATTTGTCTGGCTGTGAGCGCATCCGCCAGGGCAGCCTCGTCCACTAGCCCTCCGCGGGCCGTGTTGATGAGCAGGGGCCGACGCTCCATGAGGGCGAATTCCAGAGCAGCAATCATGTTGCGGGTCGAGGGCATCAGCGGAGAGTGCAGCGTGATGACGTCGCTCTGGCGCAGCACATCCTCGAAAGGGGTGTAGAGCGGCCCCATGCCGGTTGAGCCCTTGTAGGCGGAGAACAGCACTCGCATGCCGAAGCCTCGGGCGATGTCGGCAACGGCCTGTCCAAGCACGCCATCGCCGATGATGCCGAGGGTCGAGCCGGCGAGATCGCGGATTGGATAGTCGAAGAAGCAGAACTGACTCGCCTCCTGCCATCGGCCTCGGCGAACAGCGTCCGCATAGGCTAGGATGCTGCGCCGCAGGGTGAGGATCAGCGCGAAAGTGTGTTCGGGCACAGTGTTCACCGCATAATTGCGGATGTTGCACACGGAAATACCGCGCTCCTGGCAGGCTGCGACGTCGACGACGTCGTACCCGGTGGCCGCAACAGCGACGAGCTTGAGGTTGCGTGCCTGCGCGATGGCATCGCGTCTTACCGGTGCCTTGTTGGTGATGACGATCTCAGCATCAGCAATGCGCGTGCCTACATCGCCCGGAGCAGTCTTGCCATAGGTGATAAGTTCATGGGGGAAGGACAGCGTCCGCAGCTGCGTTTCTGGAGAGAGCGTCTCTCGATCGAGGAACACAATGCWGGCCGGCGCACCGGGCAGGGCTTCAGTCATACGACACCACTTTCTGCGAGTCGGTTGTGGCGATCTATGCGCGGCATGTGAGGTCTGGATCCGCCTCGACAAACCGGCTTCCACCGTCGCCAGGAAATGCAAAGGGCCAGATGTTGATACACCCTGCCCTTTCTTCACTTGTTGCCGTCAATAGAGCCCGAGGAGTCTGATCGGCCCCAGGGTCAAGACTGGAAACAGGACCAGCGCCAGGATCGCGGCAGTCAGGATCCCAACCGGGATCATAGATCCGCGGATAACGTCCTCAATCCGCATTTTCGCCACTTGAGCCACAGCGAACAGACAGACACCAACCGGCGGGGTGACGAGGCCAAGCGTGAGGGTGATCACGGTCACGATCAAGAAGTGCATCGGGTCGATGCCCATTTTCAGTGCCGGAGGTAGCAGCACCGGTATCAAGATGAACATGGCCGCAATGGCATCCATGAACATCCCAACCACGATGAGGAACAGGAAGATTAGGAACAGCGCCATAGTCGGGCCGGTGCTGATGCTGGCTAGGAAATTAGCGACCTGGACTGGCAGGCCGTCGAAGGCGAACACCCAGGCAGCGAGCTTCGCGGTTGCGGCAATGAACAGAATCGTCCCAGAGGCCCGGGCCGTCTCGACCAGGATACTCCATATCTCTGCTGGAGGAATTGAGCGATAAACGACGACTGACAGGAACATCGTATAGAGCACCGCAATTGCGGCGGCTTCCGTGGGCGTGAAGAAGCCATTGACGATGCCGCCGAGTAGGATGACCGGTGTCAGCATCGGTAGGATAGCGCGAAGCCCAGTCGTCACAACCAAGCGGAGATTGAACGGAGTCGGTGGATTATAGCCGTAGTGCACAGCGTAGAAATGGTTGAACACCATGAATACGAAGGCGATGAACAGGCCTGGGATCAGGCCAGCCACCAACAGCGTGCCGATGGATACGTTTGCGATCGAGCCTGCGATCACGACCAAGATGGATGGCGGGATGATGGAGGACAGCGTCGAGGTGACGAGCGTCATGCCGACCGCGTAACTCTTGGGAAAGCCATGCCGCTCCATAGCTTTAATCTCGATCGCGCCGACAGAAGCGATGTCGGCAACGGACGATCCGGAGATGCCGCCGAAGATCACCGAGGAAACCACGTTTACGTGGCCGAGGCCGCCGGGCATCCAGCCGACCATCGCCTCGGCGAAGTCGAAGATACGCTCGGCCACACGCCCCCGCTCCATGAAATGCCCGACCAGGATGAAGAGCGGCACGGCCACAAGCAGGAAGGAGTTCATCGCCGAGAACATGCTCTGCGAGAGGAGATCGATCGGGGTGGACGTGAACATCATGATGGCCGCCACGCTAGCCAGGCCGAGCGCTACTGCCAAAGGAACACCAAGGGCAGACAGCCCCAGGAAGAGAAGAAGAAGCGCAATGCTCACGGCGTATGTCCTTTCGAAACAAAGACATCAGGCTCGTCGAGGTCAACCCGCGGCGCGCCAACCTCCGGAAGCGCAATGAGATCGCGCTTCGTCTTCAGCGACTCAACGATGGCCAAGACAGCTAGAATTGCCGAGATGGGCATGATGAGACCGATCACCCACATCGGGATGGCGAGCGTCGCCGCCTCCTCGCTCATCATGATCTGCTGGCGAACGAGGCTAAGGCCAGTCCACCCCATGATGCCGAAGAACAGAACGGATGAGACCACATAAATTGGCACCGCTAATCGCCGGAACAGGCGTGGCGCCGCAGCGATGAACACCACAACGCGGGCACTTTCAACGGTGCGGAAGCCCGCGGCGAGGCCCAGGAAGACCATCCAGACAAAGAGAAAGCGGGTGGCCTCCTCAGACCAGGAGACAGGCTGTCCGATCAAGCGGCTTACAATCTGTACGACCACGACAATCAGGATCCCGGCTGCCGTGGCGCCAGCTGCAAAGTCCGCAGTGAGCTTGACGAAACGGCCGAGCAAAGACGGTTGTTGAGCCATGGGGCTTCACCTCTCAGATGGATCCTGGCCGCAGGTTCGCGACCAGGATGCCCTGTAGGACTGTCTTACTACTTGCTGACGGCCGCGATGGTGCGGTCGAAGAAGGTCTGATCCTTCACGAGCTTGGCGAAGGTCGGAAACAGCTCCTTGGCGACGTCAGCGAAAGCCTTCTGTTGCTCAGGGGTGAGGCGGTCGACCTTCATGCCCTTCTCGGTCAGCGCTGCGATCGACTTGCCCTCGTCTGCAGCGTCGTTTTCCACCTTCCAAGCCTCGGCCTCAACAGCCGCTTCTTTGATCGACTTCTTCTGGTCTTCAGGGAGAGCGTTGTACTTAGCGGGGTTGATTCCCAGCACCCAACCATCCGCCATATGGTTTGTCATGGTGGCGAAGGATTGCACTTCATAGAACTTAGCCGTGACCGGGATGTTGATCGGGTTTTCCTGGCCATCGATGACCTTCAGCTGCAGGGCATTGTAAACCTCTGCAAACGCCATTGGGGTCGGGGCAGCGCCCATCTTCTTGAAGAACTCGACCCAGAGCGGGTTGTTGGGCACGCGAAACTTCATGCCGGCCAGATCCTGCGGGCCCGTGATCGGCTTGCGGGAATTGGTCATCTGGCGGAACGGACGCGGCCACAGGCCGAGACCTTGAATACCGATATTGTTAAGGTCAGCGATCAGCTCCTGCCCCAGCGGCCCGGACAGGTATGTGCGGAGCTGGGCCGTATTGGTGAAGAGGTACGGAACTGAAATCGCCGTGAACTTCGGGTTGAAGTTGGCATAGAGCGACGTCGAGAGCAGCAGCATGTCAAGCGAGCCACCTGAAAGCTGCTTCACTGCAGCTGAGGGATCGCCGCCATACAGCTGGCCATTTGGGAACACCTTGATCGCGACCTTGCCGCCTGTCTTCTGCGACACCAGCTCGGCGAACTTGTTGGCCGCCAGAGTGATCTCAGAATTATCCGGATCAGGCGTTGAGAGAGTAAAATTGGTCTGAGCACTCGCTGCAGTCGCAGCAATCATTACAGCGGCTGTGGCCAAGCCACGAATCATCGACTTCAGCATTCTTGTCCTCCATGAAAACGTTACGATGTTATTATTGGTTATACCAAAAAGTTAGCCGAAGGCGAAGCGAATGGCAAGCGTTGCAGCGATTGGCATAACCAATTATTACTCACGACCGTGATCGGAGAAAATGTTCTGACCTTCTCTTGCTAAGCGTGGCAGGACTTGGCGGCGTCGGGGCGAGTCAGCAGATCTGAGGTGGCGGCTGAAAGTTTAGCTTATAAGAAAGGGCGTAAGTTGCGCTTGCTCGGTCGTATTTGGAGAGCGAAGCTGGATTACCCGAGCATTTTTCATAGACAGGGCTCCGGCGCGATGAAGACAATCACGGACTTCCCAGCTTGGCACGCGCTTCAGGCGCATTCCGATGGCATTCGAAACCTTCATTTGCGCGATCTGTTTGCCCAGGACCCACAGCGTTTCAATCGCTTCTCGCTCCGGCTTGAGGATCTCCTGCTCGACTACTCCAAGCACCGGATCACAACTGAGACCATGACGCTTCTCCTCCGCTTGGCCAGGGCCGCGGATGTGGAGGGCTGGCGGGACAGGATGTTTGCGGGGGAGAAGATCAACAGTACCGAGGATCGAGCCGTGCTGCACGTTGCGTTGCGCAACCGCGCAGAACGACCAATCCTTGTCGATGGCACTGACGTCATGCCGGAGATCGCGGCTGTGCTGGAAAAGATGCGGCTCTTTTCAGAGCAGGTCAGAAGCGGCTCCTGGCGCGGGGCGACGGGCGAGGCCATCACAGATGTCGTCAATATCGGCATTGGTGGCTCGGACCTTGGCCCTGTCATGGCTTGCGAGGCGCTGAAGCCGTACCAACGCCCGGACCTGAGGCCGCATTTCGTGTCCAATGTCGACGCGGCCCATCTCTCCCACACCCTCGCTCGTCTCGATCCTGCACGCACGCTGTTCATCGTGGCATCGAAGACCTTCACGACGCAGGAAACGATGACTAACGCTGCCAGCGCGCGATCCTGGCTAACCGAAGCCTTGGGTGAGGACGCGGTGGCGAAACACTTCGTCGCCGTCTCAACCAACGCTACCGAGGTGGCGCGGTTTGGCATCGATACGACGAACATGTTCGAGTTCTGGGACTGGGTTGGCGGACGCTACAGCCTCTGGTCCGCTGTCGGCCTGCCAATCGTGCTGGCCGTCGGGTTCGACCACTTCATTGAGCTGCTGGAGGGCGCCCATGAAATGGACGAGCATTTCCTCAGCGCTCCCCTTGAGCAGAATATGCCCGTGATTATGGGTCTCCTTGGCATCTGGTACCGCAATTTCTTGGGGGCCTCGACCCTCGCCCTGCTGCCTTACGACCAGCACCTCGTTCGGTTCGCGGCGTATTTCCAGCAGGGCGACATGGAGAGCAACGGCAAGTCCGTGCGCCGAGATGGCACACGAGTGGAATATGATACGGGCCCGATCATCTGGGGTGAGCCGGGCACGAATGGGCAGCACGCCTTCTTTCAGCTTCTCCACCAAGGCACGGCGCTGGTACCGGCCGACTTTCTCGCGGCAGCCGAGAGCCAGACGCCCTTGGCAGATCATCATGAAAAGCTGCTCGCGAACTTCCTGGCGCAGACTGAAGCCCTCGCGTTTGGCAAGACGGCAGATGAAGTCCGAGCCGAACTTCGGGAGCGTGGCCTAACGGGTGAGGCCTTGGACGCCCTTGTGCCGCACAGGGTCTTCGATGGAAACCGGCCTACGACCTCGATCCTTTACCACAAGCTGACGCCACGCCGTCTCGGCTCCCTGATTGCCCTCTACGAGCACAAGATCTTCGTTCAGGGCATCATCTGGGGCATCAACAGCTATGATCAGTGGGGCGTCGAACTCGGCAAGGAACTGGCATCAAGGATCCTGCCGGAGCTCCAAAGCCACGAGACAGTGACAGGGCATGACAGCTCGACGAGCGGCCTGATCAACCACCTCCAGCATCTTTGCAGGTCTTCGCAGTAGGTTCGAAACTACTAGGTCCGAATGCCGTCACCGCACTACCAACCATCCATGCTTTCACTAGCACCCGAATCTGCCGGCTCAGAGAAGACAGATCAGTCAGCCAGCATTTTACCTTTCCACAAACAAACTCGGGCACGAGGTCAGTAATGTTAAACGATGCTGAAATTCTGCGAGCCCTGTTCGATGCGGCGCTGAACGCAGCTCTCCCAAACGGAAAGTTCGATGGTAGGCTGCCGCCGAAACCATACGGACGAACTATCGTCCTAGGCGCAGGAAAGGCCTCTGCGCGCATGGCAACAGCTTTTGAGGAAGCTTGGACACATGCGGGCGGAACCTGCGAAGGACTCGTGGTCACGCGCTATGGCCATGCGGCGCCGACCCGATTCGTCGAGATCGTCGAAGCCTCCCATCCGGTTCCCGATGAGGCAGGCCTGAACGCAGCGCGCCGAATCCTGGCTCTCGCACAGCAGGCTGGCCCGGATGATCTCGTCGTCTGTCTGATGTCTGGCGGGGCCTCGGCACTCCTGTCGTTGCCGGCTGAAGGGGTGACGCTGGCTGACAAACAGAATCTCAACCGTGCCTTGCTGAAATCCGGCGCACCAATCGGCGAAATGAACCGGGTGCGCAAGTCGCTCTCCGCGATCAAGGGCGGGCGGCTCGCGGCAGCGGCCGGCAAGGCGCAGCTCGTCACCTACTTGATCTCTGACGTTCCGGGCGACGATCCCGACAGCATCGGGTCGGGCCCGACGATCCCCGAACGGGTCGATCCGGACGTCGCTCTCAGTATCCTGCGCAAGTACGGCATCGACGTGCCTGAACATGTCCTCCAGACCATCAAGGCCAATACGATAGACGGCCCCCCTGCGGGCGGCGCGCTGCATATGCTCGCGACCCCGAAGATGGCGCTCGATGCCGCCGCAGCGAAAGCGCGTGAACTCGGTCTTGCCCCCTTAATCCTCGGGGATGCCATTGAAGGTGAGGCGCGGGAGGTAGGGCGCGTCATGGCTGGAATTGCTCAGTCGGCCCGCAGACATGGAGACCCGGTCAGAGTTCCCTGCGTACTGCTATCGGGTGGCGAGACCACTGTCACCGTGCGAGGGCAAGGGCGGGGCGGGCGCAATGCGGAATTCCTACTGTCACTCGCTCTGGAGTTAAAGGGCGAGGCTACTGTTTCCGCCATCGCCTGCGATACGGATGGCATCGACGGCTCGGAAGACAACGCGGGAGCATGGTTCGGTCCGATGCTGCATGAGTGCGCGCGAGACAAGGGGATGGACCTTGCGGCCTACTTGGCGAATAACGATGCCTATACAGCCTTTGCGAAACTCGACAGGCTTGTGGTCACAGGACCGACCCTGACGAACGTGAACGATTTCCGCGGCATTCTCATCCGTTGATGGCGGATTGCATAATGATCTGCTCCGGCGCTGAAGGACYGCGTCAACGTCCGGTGTTCGCACCTCAAGCAGACACTCGGCTTACTTCCGAGAAGTGCCATTAGGCGACATTCATCTGGCGCCATCACCCCTCTATTTCAACTGCCAGCACGACTACGCTGCTTGCAATGGACGGGTTCTGGCGGGGGGGCGTCATGGAAGTGGCGGCGACAGCCTCTCGAGCAGAGCCTTCGACCTACACAGCTCAAGGACATCAAATCCCTCGCTGAACCAGCAGTGGATCGGAACAAGGAGATCACGGGCTTCTGCCTGCCGCTTCTGCTCACGAAGCATCTCGGCAAGATCACAGGCAGACTTGAGCTCCCACATACGTGCTCCCTGCTCCCGCGCGATCTCCAGAGCTTTGCGGTAGCTGCGCTCGGCCTCATCAAGGCGCCGCATGAGCAGGAGCAGTTGGGCCTGTATCCGGTACAGCTCGGCGTTGAAGAACCGGCTGCCCGTCTCCTCCGTCCAAGCCAGGGATTCCTCAATGACCCGCAAGCCTTCCTCAGAGGTGCCGCAACGACAGTAGGCCCGCGCCAGCACGCCGTCGTGGAGCGATCGTGCAAAGCCCGGCTGCGGGTGCTGGCGCTTGTACTCCATCTGCTCCGGGTCGTCGTGCAGGGCCACCGCCACGAGGCGCTCGCGCAGGGCCACCTGTTGCCGCAGCCCGGAGAGGCCCCACTCCGTGGCAAGGGCCATGGTCGCCTCATTGGCGTTTCGTGCGCCGTCCCAGTCGTCCATCAGCTCGGCCAAGTGACCGGACATGTGGATCGCGTGGGCGGTGCTCAGGTGGTGCCCGCCGCGGTGGCCGAGAGCGATGGCATCGGCCACCGCCCGCCGAGCACGGTCCGGATAGCCTCGAACCCACAGCACGCATCCGCCAATGACCAGCAGGTGCGGGCCCGGATCGTCAAACTGCTCGATAAGGGCCGCGGGCCAGGGGCGCTCCTCGTAAAGACGGATCCCTCGCTCGAGATGCTCCTGCGCCTCCGGGAACTTCCCCAGCTTGTAGCGTGCATTAAGGAGCGTCTTGTGGCCGTCGACTTGGATGACGTGGTCGTTCTGGGCATTCCCCAGCGCCAGGATCTCGACACCGAGGCTCTCGGCAGTGCGCAGCTCGGCCTTGTTCGCATGGAAGAAGTAGAGGCCGACCAGAATGGGGTGCATCAGCCGCTTGTCACCCGACTCCGTGCAGAGATCTCGTGCCCGGTACAGCGCCTTCCCGACCTCCGGCGCCGAATATCCCTTGGCACTGGTGGCAGAGTTTCCCAGGCGCACCTGCAACCCAAGTTCGTGCTGGGCGCGCGGCCCCGGGTCGGGGATAAGGTTGACCATCTCGAGACCCCGCATGCAATGCGCGATCGCCTCCTGGTGAGCCTGCCGATGAGCGGCATAGTCCGCGGCACGCTGCCAGTAGAAGACCGCTCGCTCCGGTAGGCACGCCTCGGTAAGGTGGTGGGCGACGAGTTCGGGCTGACGGGTCACCACATCGGGAAAGCGTCGTTCGAGAACCTCCGCAATGATCGCATGCAGTTCCTGCCGGCGGCTCTTGAGCAGGCTCCCGTAGGCGGCGTCGCGCACCAGCGCATGCTTGAACGTGTAGCGCGCATCGGGAGGCGTGCCGCGCACGGCGACCAGTTCGACTGACATGAGCTGCCGGAGCGCGGCTCGCAGCCCGCGTTCGTCCTGCGGGTTGATGCTGGCCAGCATGTCGTAGGAAAACTCCCGCCCGATCACGGAGGCCTGCTGGGCCACGGCCTTCGCAGCTGGGACCCGGTCAAGGCGCGCCATGAGGCTGTCGTGCAGAGTGGCCGGGACGGCGCCGGACTCGCGCTCCAACACGGCCTTGGTGAGTTCCTCGACGAAGAGCGGCACGCCGTCGGTCCGCTCAACGATCTGGCGGCGCACTTCCACCGGCAATTCCGCGCTGCCTGCAATTGCTTCGGTGAGCTCGGTACTCTGGCACTGCGTTAGGCTGGCAAGCGGGATCAACGTGACGCTCGACCGCGCGCGCCATACGGGCGAGAACTCCGTCCGGAAGGTGATCAGCAGCAGGACGCGCTCGGACCCCACGCGGTCGACCAGTCGGTCTAACACCTCGAGGGTCGTCGGGTCGGCCCAGTGGACGTCTTCGATCAGCAGGAGGAGCGGTACCCGCCGGGCGAGACCAATCAGATACCCGATCAGCGCCTCCATCATCAGTTCTCGCTGCTGCCCTGAATCGTATGGGGATGGCCCGTATCGATCGCCCAAGGGGAGCGAGAGCATCATGGCGAACCCGGGCGCGGCGGTCAGGACTTCATCCGTCACTTGGGCCAGGAGGGTCTCCAGTTTCACCAGCCGCTCGCCAGGCGTTTCGTCCTGCTGGAACCCCGCGTCCCGCTCTATCCGCTCGACGAACGGGTGCATGGGAGAATTGCTGAAGAAGGGCGAGCACTGGCACTGCACGTCGGTGTGCGGCTGTGACTGCAAGCCGTCGCGGAACTCGCGCGCGATCCGTGATTTCCCGATCCCGGCCTCGCCGGACAGCAGCACCACCTGACCGTCTCCACCCCTGGCCTGCTCCCACTTCTGTGCGAGCAGCAAAAGTTCCTCAGTTCGCCCGATCAGCGGCGTGGCTCCGGTGCCGTGGGCCTCGAAGCGGCTCTCGACGGCGCGGGTGCCGAGAACCTGCCAGGCCGTGACGGGGGCGGCAAAACCCTTTAAGCGCTGGGAACCGAGGTCGCCGAGGTTGAATCCGCTGTGGAGCAGACGCCGGGTCGCTGATGCAATCACCACCGCGCCCGGTGACGCAAGGGTTTGAAGCCGCGCCGCAAGGTTCGGGGTCTCGCCCACGACGCTCCGTTCCTGGGCCGAACCCGTGCCGACCAGGTCGCCCACGACCACTAAGCCGGTGGCGATGCCAACGCGGGCGCGCAGCGGATCGACGCCAGACGGAACCGGGACGCGCCCCACCTTCTCCGTCAGGGCCAGCCCGGCACTGACGGCCCTGACGGCGTCATCCTCATGAGCCTGCGGATAGCCGAAATAGGCGAGCGCCCCGTCGCCCATGTACTTCGCCACGAAGCCGCCGAACTCGGCGACGACTTCGGCGCAAACTTCATGATATCCGTCGAGGATCCTACCGTATTCCTCCGGATCCAGAGCGCTTGCGAGGGGCGTCGATCCGACCAGGTCGCAGAACAGGACCGTCAGTTGCCGCCGCTCCGCTTCCGCTCCGACGTTGGCGGGATGGGCTGGCGACCGAGCGCGGCGAGAAATGGCGTCCAGGAGCTTTCGGCGATGACCGACGGCATGAACGCCGAGTTCCTTCAGATCATCAGAGGTGAGCCGCGGCAGGATTGCGGCATCCACGGCATTGTCGCGGAAGGCCTGCTCGTACTGCGCCAGTCCGAGGCTTCGTAGCCACTGTGCGACATCCACGTCCCGTCTCCTGCCAAGAGACCACAGCAAGCAAGAAGGTTACACCTAGGGCACTCATTTATCGAGCGGCATCTTGAGAGCACCATCCCCATTCATTGCGCCTCGAGCCCTGGCGACATCACTGCCTCTGCTGCCGAGGTGCCCCCACACGCGACGAGGACGACCTGTCCGAGCTTCGGAACGGGCTCCTGTGGCTATCATTCAATAAGAGCAAGGAAGGTCAGCGTGGGGTCAGAGTCTGATCTCTGAGCCTTGCAATCAAAGTCTGCTTGTCGGCAACAAACCGACTATTGTCGTTCCCGAGTTGTGCGTAGCGCCCCGGCCATGCCAAAGCCTCTATGCGCCGGCGGCCATTCGTCGACGCGGCTTTTCAACCGACGTTGGACTTTGGCAGCACGCGCTTGGCGCCTCGATTCGGGCCGCGTTAGCTCCACGCACGAAATGGCCTTACGACGCGCAAGTCCCAGAGTGCCACGCCCGTCGCGGCCACGACAGCCATGCACAGCAGCCACTTGGAGACCGGCTCCATCGCACCCTCGATCTGTAGCGCGTGGGTTACGGTTGCCATAACGACGATCGCCGCCAGGCCGTTGTGGACCAGCCGCCAGGCCGAAGGGCGCAGCCCCAGCCGACGGCGGGAGAGCACCAGGATCGCCGTGGCCACGACACCCCACATTGCCGTGACGCCGTAGACCGAGAAAGGAGTCGGCGAGACCAGTAGGAGTGCATCGGTAGTGTCCTCCGGGCTGGCCAGGTAGAGCCCGCTCACATGGAGCACCACTGCCACAATGATTGCGACGCCGAGCCAGCGGTGCCAGCGCCGTCCGGCCCGCCCCTCCGATCCGGCGAAGTAGCCCGCGGGGAGGAGCGGTTGGAGAAAGAGGAGCGACAGGCAAATGATGCCGGCGAAGCCGCCCACGATGTAGGGCATGTTGCGGGACGCGAGGTACGGGCTGAAGGCCGCGACCGCGACCGGCACGATCATGACTGCGGCCGCACTGCCCCAGGCAAGAACAGCCGAAAACCGACGCCTGTCGATCGACTCCATCAGGGCTGAGCCGGCGATCAAGCAGGGGCGAGGACGAAATCGGCGGACACGGACGTGTCCCGCGCGCTCGGCATGACGGGACGCAGGAAGACTGTCTGGAATGCCCCGTCGTCATAGGCCAGGTGGGCGTGCGGCTGTCCGAAGTTCGGGACGATTTGCGCCATCTCGAGTTCGAACGTGCCGTCGGCGCGGGTGAGGACACTCCCATGGTTGACCGGATCGGGCTCGCCCCCGAGAACCGTTGCGGCCCAGATCTGGATGCGCAATCCTTTCAGCGGAGCGCCGTCGCCGGCCCGCAGAACCTTGCCCCGCACCAGGAACCCGGAGCCAAGCCGTTCCACAAGGGGTGCGTTTGGCCGGTAGTTGTTGGCGCCCCCGCGCATGGTCGGGGTCGGAGCAAACCCGGTCGCAGCCGCAGCAGAGGCAACGAGGCCCAGGGGCCTGGAAAGAAGCGCCGTCCCGGCGAGGCCGGCCGTCGCTGCGAGAATGGAGCGACGGCTGAGGATCTCATAAGTCATGTCGCATCTCCGTGGAGGAGTAGTTGTATGCACTGAGAGGGCCTAGAAAAAACCGTGCACGCAGCGTGAGCCACCGAGTGTGGTGCAGCAAGCCATCGCCTGACCCGATAGAGGTAGCGCCGCCTGTGCTCGTGGTCCATGGCGGCAGCCGACTGATCAAGCGTAAGTGATGGAAGCCTCATCCGGGCCCGCGCCCCTTTTACGTAACGGGGACGGACCAGGCAGACGCCCACTACCGCGCGTTTGTAGGGGATGAGCTTTGCGCGGGGGCTGGTGCAGTCAGCCGTGGTATCGACCCATCAGAATCGGGGTTGCCAAGGTCCGGAGCGGGTCACGAGCAGGAGATCGGCGCATGGAAAGGGACGCCCAGCTTACGTCGGTAAGCTGACGAAGACCTTAGGGGAAATGCTCAGTCTGGTTTTGTCGGCAGAACGGCCAAGGTTCATTGCAGGGGCTTCGCTTCAGGAGCACTGCAATGCAAAACAGTATCGCTGACCATACTTGCCGAACCACCGCACCATGGAATCGGGGCAAGCTGATTGGACCCAAGCCGCCTCTGAATGCCAAAGAGATCTGGTCCATTCGGGTCAGGCTTCAGGTTGCTCAGCGCACCCGGGATTTGGCTCTGTCCAATTTAGCCCTCGACAGCAAGCTGCGAGCCTGCGACCTCGTCGCGCTCCGGGTCGACGATGTAGCTCTCAATGGGCGGGTGCGATCCCGAGCCACCATCATGCAGAGGAAGACCGGCCGGCCTGTTCAGTTCGAGATCACAGAGCAGACCCGCGAGGCTGTGGCGCACTGGCTGGAGAAGAAGGATCTGCACAAGGGCGAGCCACTCCTTCCGAGTCGGATTGATCGACAAAGGCCCATGACAACGCGTCAGTACGCTCGCCTGCTGGCATCTTGGCTTCGCGCGATTGGGCTGGATCCCTTGGCCTACGGCACACATTCACTACGGCGTACCAAAGCCTCGATGATCTATCGAAGAACCGGCAATCTCCGGGCGGTCTAGCTCCTGCTGGGTCACACCAAGATCGAGAGCACTGTTCGGTATCTTGGAATTGAGGTCGACGATGCTCTTCTGATTGCGGAGGAGGTTGAGATCCAACCGCCTGAGGCGGCTCCCCGACGAGCCGCCTCAGAGCCTATTGCCAATTAGGGAGCCAAGGTCCGGCCTTGAGGCTTAAGCAGCCCAACCGACCGGCGCGTGCCATTTGGAGACCTTCTCCTCGATACGGCCAATTCCCCACCTGAGGGACGGTGGCGTAAGCCATCTATCTGGGTCAGGAAGCGGGATCCTAAATCTGGCCCGAGCCGAGCGCGGATTTTTCAATTCTGGTCGTTAAGGTGAGGATGGCGTCGCGGGCCGCGGTTGGACTTGCCAGCGCGGACACCTTCAATCTTCGAAGGTTGCGATTATCCGATGGCCGCGACAGCGACGGCTGCGGCCATTGAGAGCATGCCGATCGCCTGCACAAAAAACAATGCGAACCGAACCGAGGCGGCGACATCGGAGGGAGCCCAAGCGAGGTGTACTGTTGTCTGACAGATCCTCGCGACCAGAATGACTCCGGCAAGCAGGTCAAGGAAGCGATTGTCCGCACCAGTGAGAACTCGACCATCGGTAAACACCGACGGTTCCGAAGAGCACCAGCAGCGTCCAGACAGCAAAGCGGAGGAGCGCCCATTGCGGGACCGTCATTGAACTCCTCCGCACCCAGGTAGGCTGTGACCGCCAGTCGAAGGTCGGCCATCTCGACAACGCCCTCGATGCCGCGGTGGTGGATCGATGGACCGTAGTTGACATGAAGCGGGACTGGAAGACTATCTTCCCGCCCAGCCTTAGGAGCCGTACGGCAGGATCACGCCCGGGAGGCACGCAATGACGGTTGCTCGCCCCACTGTCTTTTGGATCACAATCGCCATCATCGCTTTGGTGCTGCTGGTGCTGCTGCACGAGATCCTGCTGCCGTTCGCAGTCGGCATGGCGCTCGCCTACCTGCTCGTCCCCGTCGTCGACAGGCTGGAGCGGATCGGAATCAATCGCGGACTGGCCGCCCTGGTCCTCATCCTGGTGCTGGCGGTCGGCTTCGTCGGTCTGCTGCTGGTGATGCTCCCGGCGCTGGGCGGGGAGCTGCGGTTCTTCCTTGACGAGTTTCCCCGCTATGTCACGCGGGTCCAGTCGCTGGCCGCCGACATGGGCCGGCCTTGGCTGCACAGGGTCATGGGCCAGGAAGTCCGAATCGAGGAATCCGTCACCCACACGGTGGAGGCCGCGGGCAGTGCCTGGATCGATGATCTCGTCCGCTCGGCCTGGTCGGGCGGGAAAGCCTTGCTCTCCCTCCTCTCGCTGCTGGTCGTGGTTCCGATCGTCAGCATTTATCTTCTGACAGATTGGGACGGGATGATCGCGACGATCGACGGCTGGTTGCCGGCTCAGCACCGCGAGGACGTCCGTACCGTCGGGCGGGAGATCCATGACACGGTGGCTGGCTTCGTGCGCGGGCAGATCGTCATCTGCCTGATCCTGGCGGTGTTCTACGCAGGAGCTCTGAGGCTGACCGGGCTCAACCATGCCATCCTGATTGGCCTCACGGCCGGCCTGATCAGCTTTGTCCCTTATCTGGGGCTCGGCGTCGGCGTCGTCGTTGCGGCGTGCGTCGCGATCGCCCAGTTCTGGCCCAACTGGACTCCCCTGGCTGTCGTGGCCGGTATCTTCCTGCTCGGTGAAACGATCGCTGACTATGTCCTGTCGCCGCGGATCATTGGTAGTCGCGTCAAGCTCAACCCGGTGTGGCTGATGTTCGCGCTGTTCGCGTTTGGGTATCTGTTCGGCTTCGCAGGCTTGCTCATTGCCATTCCGCTGGCCGCATCGCTTGGCGTCATCCTGCGGTTTTCCATGAGGAAAGCGCTGGCCGGCCCTGACCTGGACGCCGCGGCGGTGCCATCCGCACCAGGCGCCTTCCCTCCAAAGCCGGTGGGGCTTAGACGAGGTGAGATCCGGCAGTCGCCTGAGTAGCTCTCCGCCTCGGGTGCATCGCAACCCAGTAATTGCCCTCAGGAATGGACTGCCAGAGGTGTTAGGGAAAAGTCCTATCACCAGGTCAGCCGGCCGTGCAGCCAGGAACCAGGAACGACGGCTTAGAGACCGCTAATTTCCGACAAGCGCGTTTACGGAACCCGGTAAGGATACCCCGGTCTTTCGACCGGGGCGATTTGAGCGCTCTGCTAACGGAGGTGGCTCCGCAGCGTCGGCTGGCGCCACTACTTCAAATGAAGAATGGCCGGACGCTCTGACACTTTCGGCGCACTAGCGCCGATGTCCGATGCGTTCTTCCCGATCCAGTCCTTGGCCTTTCGGACGCTATCATCAGTGCCGGCCTTGTCCTGACAGACCGTGACGGTGATGCCGCCATCGCCGGTGCGGACCAGGGAATAACTGACAAATCCCTTGACCGACCGGATCAGGCTTTCGACATCCGACTTGCGCTCCTCCAGCAGATCAAAAAGCTCCTTGGCTCCTGAACCGGAGTAGGCTCTGATTACAGCGTGCATGGGTCTTTCCTCCGTTACCACCACGTGGTTCCGGGGCGCTTTCCGAAGGCGCTCAAGAAATCCGCGAGAGGGGCGTCGTCGCGGATGATCCAGCTTACGCCTTATCGCAACTGAATACCAAATCCGGCCCCCTAGGCTCGTCCTGGTCCGGGTGTGCGAGGGCGAGCGCAGGAGTTCCGATAAGGCGCAGTATAAACTCACATTTCAGTCGCGCTGCGTGACTGGACCGAACATTGGCGCAGCAAGGATTGCTTCCAGATGAAGCACCGTCTCGCCAGTGTTGCGGAAGCCATGTCGCTGGCCTGCCGGCACGATCACGGACTGCCCGGCCAGCACGGTGGTGCGCTCCTCACCGACCCAGATCTCGGCGCAGCCATCGAGCACGGTTAGTACCTCTTCCACGCCGTGCAGATGAGCGGGTGCGCCGCAGCCGGGATCGCACCATTGCTCGAAGACACTCAGTTGCGCAGCAGCGGTCAGGGCCGAGATGCGCACGCGAGTAAGCACGCCTGGCCGCCACCGCTCCTGCTCCTGTTCCGCATGATCGACGACTCGCATTGCGTTCCTCCCGGAACAGCTCTCGCTATCCTACTCTCTACCGGGGAGTAGGTCTCGCGCGACTGAAGCCCGTTGTGTAAATCCCATAAACGCGACCGCGAATATTCGCAGGACTAGCCCGGGCCGGCGAAGAACACCCCCAGCATTTGCCGCGAAATACGATCCCGCGAAAGCCCGCTAGGCGGTGCGAATAGTCACTCCGACGCATTGACAACTCGGCGAGATAATCGCCGTGGCATGGTTTCGGATCAGCACTTTGCCCCGCAGTTCGCCCAGCCTTTCGTGGAGATCCGTCCGGCTCGCGAAATGCGTGCGGAATTGCTCGATGACCCGCTCGCGGTCGCCAGGGCGCTCCGGTTCCGGGAGCCTATGCGGATTGCTCACCGGACTTGTCCGACAGCGCTGCCGCAACCCCGGAACCCTGAAAGATTGGCCGAAGCTATGCGATGCCGGCGTACGCTCGATCTCTTCAGGCAATCCGTGGAGACCGCAGCAAGAGACGACGGCCGAGCCGCAGCCGCTGATGTGGTTGAACCCCGTGGGACCACCGTGCTGCCGTCAGCCTAAAGCCATTGCTTCTGGCGGAAGCGCCAGTACAGCCAGCCACATACCACGATGACGATTGTCAGCACCAAGGCGTAGCCGTACCGCCAGTGCAACTCGGGCATAACGTCGAAGTTCATGCCGTAGAGCCCGGCCACTGCCGTCGGCACTGCCAGGATCGCCGCCCAGGCTGCGAGCTTGCGGGTGATCTCGGTCTGCTGCGCCTGTCCGCTCATTAGGCTGGTCTCGAACGCGAACGCCAGCACCTCACGCAGCGACTCGATCTCCTCCTGGACCCTGCGAATGTGGTCAGAGACGTCGCGAAAGAGCGGGGACATGGAAGCATCGATCCCCGGCAGCCCTGGTTGTTCAAGACGGCGGCAAACCTCCACCAGCGGCATTGCGCAAGCGCAGGAGATCCCGGCGGAGCTGATACAGACGTCGTACAAGGGACTGGGTGGAGGTTTCCGCGAGAATGCTGTCCTCGATCTCCTCTACCTCCTCCTGGATGGCTTGGATCACGGGCATGTAGTTGTCAACGATGAAGTCGAGAATGGCATAGAGGATGAAATCCTCGCCGTCCGAGAGCGCTGCCGGCGCGGCCTCGCAGCGCTCCCGCACCGGAGTGTAGGTCGTGGAAGCACCATGGCGGACAGACACCACATAGCCGCGCCCGAGGAACAGGTGGGTCTCGCCGAAGGCGATGCGTCCATCGAACATCTGAGCCGTGCGAGCGACGACAAACAATGCCTCGCCATATTGTTCGAGTTTTGGCCGCTGATGTGCCTTGAGCGCATCCTCAATGGCCAGATCGTGCAAGCCGAACTCGCGTTGAAGCTGACGCAGGAGATCAAGGCTGGGTTCGTGCAAGCCGATCCAGACCATGTGCCCGGGTTTGCGCGACCACTCCCCGGCCTTCTCAATCGGGATCTCAGCCACGCGCTGACCCGCCACATACGCGGCTGAGGCGACCACGCCAGGTGTGACTTCCGGATGGATGGAGACAAGCTTGAGTGGGTTCGCCATTTTCACATAACGCGCAGCGTCGGCGTTCAGTGCCAGAGCAGAGAGTTCCGGTTGATGCAGAAGCCTTTGCTTGCGGCGCGTCAGGATAGCTGCCCCTCTGTGGAAGGTCCGCACCGGGTCACTATGCGAAGTAGAGAGTTCACATTGAACGTCCGCTCACCGACCCTGACCTGACCGACGCGGTACTTCCGAGATTGCCAGGAGCGGACATACGACTGCATTGTCACACGCTATGATAGACTGGAGCGCAACTTCCTCTCAGCCGTCGCCCTCGTCGCAACCCGTTGCTTTTCGGAGCATTTGATTGAGTCGTTGCTCCAATATAGGGCACGAGATCGCATTCCGTGGCTATCCGGTGGCCATTCACGCGCTTGACCGCACTTCGAATGGAGGGGCCAGTTAGAAAGAAGCGAAAGTTTTCAATGAGATAAGTGGCGCGCCGGACAGGATGAAACTGGGCACCGCTATGTCATTGTGGGACCTATATAATTCTGAAGAGACTATGGGCCGGCGCGCTCAATTCGCACCGTAACGGGGCCCGGGCGATCAAAAATCGAGACGTCGCCAGTAACCTGCCCGAGCACGATGATGCCCGGCGAAGGGACGCTGCCGCCGCGATAATAGATTACAAAATGATTGGAGCTCCAAAGCCCCAACGTGCCGACGGAGAAGTCGCGTTGCCGCGTCAGCTCGGGCAAGGCGACCGGCAGATTACCCGTCTTTTCCTGACGGAGATGATCGCTCATCTCAACAGAGAGCGGGAGCATCCCGGCGAGAGCCTTCGCGGCTTCATTGTCGGCAAGGTCGGCGGTGACCTCGCCCCAGTCTGAAGAGATGCGAATGCGATCTTGAGCCATGGCGGGACCAATCATTCCAAAAGTGAGAACAGCGGCGGTAAGCAAGGCTTTCATTCGGATCGTCCTCCCGACAATGCCGATGGAGCCTGTTTCCGAAGGCACAGGCCCCATCAGGCATCCTTATGAGCCAAGATGCTGAGCGAAGAAGGTGGTCATCTTGTCGAACGGGATGACGTCCACGCGGTCGTACAGATCGACGTGGCTGGCACCGGGGATGATCATGAGTTCCTTAGGCTCCGCCGCAGCCGCGTAGGCGGTTTCGCTGAAATATCGCGAGTGCGCCTTTTCGCCGTGAATTAGCAGGACCGGGCGCGGTGAAATCTCCTTGATGTAGGTCAGGAGCGGCATGTTCATGAACGACAGCGGCGTGGTCTGCGACCAGGAGTTCCCTGAGTTGACCGCGCGCGCATGATAGCCGCGCGGGGTCCTGTAATAGTCGTGGTAGTCGACCAGGAACTGCGCTTCACCGCCTTTCAGCTCGTTGTAAGGCGGCTGGTATGCCGGGGTTCCCCCTTCCGCATCTGCCCAACGCTGGCGGCTCAATTGCTCCAGCGTTTGCGTGCGTTGTTCAAGGGTCACGCTGTCGTTGTAGCCTTTGGACATGACGCGCGTCATGTCATACATCGTGGTGACCACGACGGCCTTGACGCGCTTGTCCACGGCGACAGCATTCAAAGCCATGCCGCCCCAGCCGCAAATACCGATAACGCCGATCCGCTCGCGGTCGACCGAAGCGTGCAGGCCGAGATAGTCAATGGCGGCGCTGAAATCCTCGGTGTTGATATCCGGCGATGCGACATTGCGGGGCTCGCCGCCGCTTTCCCCGGTATAGGACGGATCGAAAGCCAGGGTGACGAAACCGCGTTCCGCCATGGTCTGCGCATAGAGTCCCGAAGACTGCTCTTTCACAGCGCCAAACGGTCCGCCGATGGCAAGGGCCGCAAAGGGCTGGCCCCCGCGATTCTTGGGAATGTAAAGGTCAGCCGCCAGGGTTATCCCGTAGCGGTTCTTGAACGTGACCTTCTGATGATCGACTTTGTCGCTTTTCTGAAAGGTCTTGTCCCAGTCCTGAGTGAGTTGCATGGTATTTCCCGAATTAGAATTTGCTGTCGTTTGAGCCGCGGCATGGCTTGCCCATAGTGCGAGGCAGCCAACGATTGCCGTCTGGACGAATTGCCGGCGTGAATGTCTGTTTGTTGTTCGATTGCTTGCCTTCAGGATGTTCTGCATCGTCTTTCCTTGTCTTTTGGTGGTGAAGGGATTTCAACTGATGTTGCTCAGCGCCCGTATTGCTTTTCGTTAAACTGATTTTTTCCGTGTTTATTGTCGCGTCTTGCGTTGATCGCGGCCGCGATGGCGAAGAGCGCCGATCCGAGCAGCAGGAAGGCGGCCAGTGCGAAGGTGCTGGCCCAGCCTGCCCTGTCAAAAAGGATGCCACCGGCAGCAGCGCCGATTGTGATCGCAAGCTGGATGGTAGCGACCTGTAGGCCGCCGCCCGCCTCGGCATCGTCGCTGAGAGCGCGGCTCAGCCATGTGCCCCAGGCGACGGGCGCAGCCGTTCCAACGAATCCCCAGACGAAGAGAAGAATGCCCACCGGCAGAGGCGTCGTCCCGAACGCCATCAGCAGGCCCGCGATGGCCGCCATCACGACGGGAATGACAATGACGATGGCGTAAAGGCGGGACCGCAGTACCAGCCCGACACACCAGGTGCCGGCGACGCCTGCGAGCCCCATGAGCAGGAGAACCAGCGAGAGCGCGGGGACAGAGGACCCGGCGACCTGCTCGAGGAAGGGCCGCAGATAGGTGAAAAGAGCAAACTGGCCCATGAACAGCAGCAGGATGGACGCCATGCCCAACGCCACCTGCGGCCGCAGGAGCAGGCTGAAGACATTGCCGCTGAGCACCTCGCGGCGCGGGGCCGCCAGCGTTGGCAGTGTCAAGCGCTGGGCGACCAACGCGAATAGAGCGAGGGGAATGACGAGGAAGAAGGCGCCGCGCCAGCCGATGATGTCACCCAGATAACTGCCGAGCGGCGCCGCTATGGTCGCCGCTATGGCATTGCCGGCATTCAGCATCGCCAGCCCGCGCGGAACGTCGGCGACGGGCAGAAGCCTCATCACGACGGCTGTCGACATCGACCAGAACCCGCCGATGGCGACGCCGAGTAGCGCGCGTCCCAACATCAGCGCGGCGTAATTCGGAGCGAAGGCGACAAGAGCGCCTGAGATGATCAGCATCCACGAGAAACCGTCCAGCACCAGCTTCCGGTCGATGCCCCGCGTCAGGCGGGCGATCGTCAGGCTCGTGATGACGGCGAACAGTCCAGAGATGGAGATCGCCTGGCCGGCCTGCCCTTCCGTGAGCCCGAGATCGCCCGCGATGGGCGTCAGCAGGCTCACCGGCATAAATTCTGACGCGATGAGGACCGACACGCACAAAGCCATGGAGGCCACAGCGCTCCAGGCGGCGGCGGGCGACATCAATGCTTTGTCGTAAGTCGTATCCATTATCATCCTCTGGGTTCCGAGGCGCCAACGGCCGAGCCGACGCCTCACTCCCAAGAATGTAGCGTGTGGAGGTCAGTTCGATTAGTCGTCGCAATTCGCTTGCATTAATCGACTGGAGCCATAAATCTATAAGGGAGCTAATCGAGAAAATACTATGTCAAATCATAAGTTTAATGATCTTTTGTGGTTTCTGGCTGTCGCCCGGGAACGCAGCTTTACCAAGGCCGCGGCGAAGATCGGCATCGCCCAATCGACACTCAGCCACACGATCAAGCGGTTGGAAGAAGAAATGGGCCTTCGTCTGCTGACGCGGACGACCAGAAATGTCGCTTTGACCGACGCGGGCGAGCGGCTGCGCCAATCACTGGCGCCCCGCATCGATGAAATCGAAGCAGAAATAGCGGACCTGATGGCCCTGCGGGACAAGCCGTCCGGCAGCATCAGGATCACGCTGTCGGACCATGCGCTCGCCAGCGCCGTATGGCCCAAGCTGCGGCCGGTGTTGAAAGATTATCCCGACATCAAAGTCGAGTTCAGCCTCGACTCCGGCTTTCGCAATATCGTCGAGGACGGTTTCGACGCGGGTATCAGGTTGGGTGAGAGCGTGGAGAGGGACATGATCGCGGTGCGCATCGGGCCTGACTGGCGCCTCGTAGCGGTCGCCTCACCCGCCTATCTAGAGCTTCATCAGAAGCCAAAGCATCCCAAGGACCTTGTCCGGCATAACTGCATCAACATGCGTCAGGCCAGGGCGGGCGGGATGTATGCCTGGGAGTTCGCCAAAGGCGGCGAGGATCTTCGTGTCAGGGTGGACGGTCAGCTGACCTTCAACAATTCTTACGCGATGATCGATGCAACCCTCAACGGATATGGCATAGCCTACGTCCCCGAAGATATCGTAGCGGATCACATCAAGACCGGCGACCTCGTAGTGGTTCTCGACGATTGGTCCCCCTTTTTCGACGGCTACTTCATCTACTATCCCAGCAAGCGGCAGAACGCGCCGGCGTTCAAAGTTATCGTCGACGCCCTGCGCCATCGCGACCTTCGCTGAACGGCGCGCACGATTCTGGCGTGCTCGGGCCGAGGGACGCGTGTGGGCAATCCCGGAAAGGTGTTCGACCTCGCCATTCCGCTGGCGGATGTCGCGGAAGGTTACAAGGCAATGGACGAACGCCGGGCCATCACGACAATGCGGCGAGTGCGAATTTAGAAGGCGAATTGGAATGTACATTCCAATTGGGCGCGCCCGACAGGACGAAACCGAGAACTCCTGTGTCGTTGTGGTTTATTGCGAATTTTAGCAGATGCCGGCATTCAGGCCTGATCGGTGCAGGGGGCAGCAGCCAAAGTCCGGACAAGCTTCAGGCTCCCATGGATGATACTTACCCCTAGCACCACGATGGCGAGATGATGAAAGAGCAGTGCCGGGGCCGGCATCTGAAAATCTGAAAAACCTTCGGGAACCCGCATCGACAGCTTCGAGGCGATGTTGACGGCCATCAGGCTGTGGATGCCATAGGCCGCGATGAGTACCGCAACGGCGCGCAGCGCCCATGCCCGCACCGGGTTGCCGGCTCTAAGCCGCAGCCTGATCCGCACCAGCTCCATGATCATCGACCATTGCAGGCCGAGATGAAGCGCGACGACGAGCAGCGCGGCGTAGGCGGCAAAAGTATGCGCCTGACGGGCGGTGACGCTGCTGGCGATCGGCAGGAAGCTGAAAACCGTCTGGGAAATGATGACGCTGGTGACAAGCAATGAGAGCATCGCTGCGAGCAGCGACAGGTTTATGGCTTTGGCGATTGCGCCGCGCGCGTCGCGCCGTCCTTTCGTGATGGTTCCGTACCAGCGGCGGTTGAAGACATTGTGTGTGATCAGCAGCCCGAACATGACGGTGCCGATGACCTCGTGAGCGGCGTTGCCCAGGCCGTTGTAGGCATAGGCGGCCAGCAGCAGGCTGACCGCCAGAAGATCCAGTCCGAGACGAAACAGAAACAGCCTGTTCACGGAAGGTAGGCTCGCATGCGGTCCATCGTGAACATGAAGTCGTTTCTCGCCTGCGACTGGTGACATGACTGGCACCGCTCGGCGATGGCGGCGCGCATGACTTGGCGGTTCGTATCGAACTGCTGGAAATGCCAGTCGCCGGTGCGCATCTCCGCGGAGACTTCAWGGCCCCAGCCGACACCCTTCTCCATGACAAAATAGTCGGTGAGCTTGTTGTTCTGCCAGATGCCCAGCACCAGCTGCGTGCCGGGCGGCAGCGGCTTTCCGGACTTCGCGATTTCCAGTGTCTCGGGGGTCGCGAACGCTTCCTCTTTTGAGGAGCCGCGGTCGTAAACCGCGTAGCGGACGTACTTGTCAAAGTTTGCCGGGAACGTGGCGCGGTTGCTCTGCGCGAAGGCGGCGACGGCCGTCAGGGCCAGGATCACCGGGACAGCAAATGCATGCAGGGATTTGCGGGCGATAGTGGCCTCCGGCAGAGCGTTTCTCGAAATCAGGCGAGCAAGCCCCGGCCTGACCCCTGTCAGGGTCGGAATGGCCGGGGCTCTTGGTCGGGATCAGAGATTGCTCTGGAAGAAAGGCGCGATCTTCTTCGCGGCGGTCGTCGCGCCTTCACCATCATAAAGGTCCATGTGCGTGGCGCCGTCGATGATGAAGAGCTCCTTGGCCTTCGAAGCCGCCTTGGCGTTCAGCTCCTGGCTATGCCATAGCGATCCCGCATCGCTGCCGGCGACGATCAGAAGCGGCTGGGTAATGAAGGTCTCCGCGCCCTCAAAGCCGGTGAACGACGCCAGAGTGCTGACACTCGTCATCAGCATCTTGTTGGTCGAGTTCGGATGCTGGCCACGCGGCGTCAGGTAGTAATCGGCGGCTTCCTGCAGATCGCGCGGTGCCGTCTTGTCGCCGACCTTCGGCACATAGTTCACATACACCGGCGCTGCTCCGGCGGCCTCGGCCGTCCGCTGCTTGGCAACGGCGTCAAGCGTCGCCAGCAGATCGGCTTCGGAGCCCTTGCCGTCCCAGCCCTTGCGCGTGGCTGCGCCCACATCGACCGCGCTCACGGTAGCGACCGCTTTGATGCGGCGCTCCGTCATGGACGCCTTCACCGTGATGCCGCTGCCCGCGCAAACTCCCAGCGCGCCGATGCGCTGCGCATCGACATAGGGAAGCGAGGTCAGATAATCGACGGCGCTATAGATATCGACAACGCGCTTCATCGGATCGTCAACGAAGCGGGGCATGCCGCCGCTCGCACCCTGGTGGGACGCGTCGAAAGCTAATGTGACAAAGCCTTCCGCTGCGAGCTTCTGCGCGTACAGGCCGGCAGCCTGTTCCTTGACGCCGCCGCCCGGGTGCACGACCACGATCGCGGCGTATTTCTGGCCTTCGTTGAAGCCCTTGGGCAGATAGACGTTGCCCGACATGGTGATGTCGTTGTTCTTGAACTCAACGGCTTTCACAGCAACTTCTCCGCTCTGGGCTTTCGTGATCTGCGCGGCAGGAGAAGCAGCCATGGCGACGGTCGACACACCCGCCAGCAGCAGGCTTACAGAAACGATGGAGCTTCTCAGGAGGAGCTTGCGACGGCTCAGGCCGCCAGTGTTCTTGTTCATTGGATGTTCCTTCTTCTATTGGTTTCAAGGTGACAGCAACACGGTCAACGTGGGATCAGACTGTGTAATCGATCGACGCCATGTGATCTTTGCCCATGCGTTCCCCGTGGACGGTGAACCGGGACAAAGACGTGGCGATCTCCTGCATGTCTTCGTCCGTGAGCCGGACGTTCACAGCGCCGAGATTCTCAAGCAGATGAGCTTCGTTGCGGGTACCCGGAATGGGAACCACGTTCGGGCTCATGGCGAGCAGCCAGGCCAGCGCCACCTGGGAGGGGGTTGCGCCTTTCTTCCCCGCGTAGGCTTTTAGCCACTCGATGATCGGCATGTTCTTCGGCCGGTTTTCTGCGGAGAAACGCGGGAAACCGTCGCGGAAATCGTTCTGCGGGTCGAACCGGGTATTCAGGTCGATCTTCCCCGTCAGGAACCCTTGCGCAATCGGGGACCACGGCACGAAACCGATGCCGAGCTCTTCGCAGGTGGCAAGCACGCCGTTGGTTTCGACGTCGCGTGTCCACATCGAGAACTCGGACTGAACGGCGGAAACGGGCTGCACGGCATGGGCGCGCCGGATCGTTTTCGCGCTCGCCTCGGACAGCCCGAAGTGCAGGACCTTGCCTTCCTTTATGAGGTCCTTGATCGTGCCCGCAACATCCTCGATCGGTACGGCCGGATCGACGCGGTGCTGGTAGTAGAGATCGATGCGATCGGTGCGCAGGCGCTTGAGGGACTCTTCCACGACACGCCTGACGCGCTGCGGACGGCTGTCGAGGGCGGCGGTCCCGTCAATCGCAAACCCGAATTTTGTGGCGATCGAGACTTTGTCGCGTATTCCTTGCAGGGCTTCGCCGACCAGCTCTTCGTTGATGTAGGGGCCRTAGACTTCGGCGGTATCGAAGAACGTTACGCCATTCTCGTAGGCTGCGCGGATGGTTTTGAGGCCCTGCTCTTTCGGGGCGGCGGCGCCGTAGTTCGCGCTGATGCTCATGCATCCCGCGCCCAGTTCCGACACCTGAAGAGTGCCAAGTTTGCGTTGTTTCATGTTTTTGTTTCCTTTGCTTTGGACGGGGCTGGTCTCCTGCGCCTGAGCCGTTACCGCTGCCCACAAGGGGCCGGCGGCGGCCGCTGCGCCTAGCAACGCGGTCGACTTCAGAAACTGACGCCGTCCGAAACCAACGCTTTCGCGGCCGGTCGGCATGCCAGTACTGATTTCACAGTCGTTACTACTTGCCATGAGCCTCATCCGTTCTGTTTTAACTGTCTTTATTCGCCAGCTTGCGCTGACTGCATGATCTAATTTAGCACTGGGCCACCTATACAATTAGATGCTATAATCGTCTTGGTCTTATATCCTGGGGTTATGAATGCCGCGCCCGTCTGTGGATGATCTGATTGCCTTTTTGGCCGTGGCGCGGGCCGGGAGCTTCACGCGCGCAGCGGGGCAGCTCGGGGTGTCGCAGCCGGCGCTCAGCAAAACGATCGGGATACTGGAACACCGTCTGGGCGTCCGCCTGCTCACCCGCACGACGCGAAGCGTTTCAACGACAGAAGCGGGCGAAAGGCTGGTTCAGACCATATGCCCTCATTTCGACGGTATCGAAGCGGGGCTGGCAGCCCTCGGCGATCTCAGGGACAAGCCGGCCGGCAGTCTGCGCATCACGTCCGTGGAGCATGCCTCACAGACGATATTGGCACCGGCACTGGCAAAGCTCCTGCCCGGCTATCCGGATATCGCGGTCGAGATCGTCAATGACTACGGCCTTACCGACATTGTAGCCGCTCGCTTCGATGCGGGCATACGCCTTGGCGAGCAGGTAGCGCAGGACATGATCGCGGTGCGCATCGGACCGGACTTCGATCAGTTCGTGGTGGGAAGCCCTTCATACTTCAAGAAGCAGGGCAAACCCGAAACACCGCATGATTTGACGGATCATCACTGCATTGCGCTTCGCTTGCCGACGTCTGGGGGCCTATGGTCGTGGCCGTTCACGCAGGGGGGCCGCGAGCTGAAAGTGCGGCCAGAAGGACAGCTGGCGTTCAACACCATCACGCTGGCGCTCGATACAGCGCTTGCGGGCCTCGGCCTTGCCTACCTGCCTGAGGACGTGGTGCGGGAACATCTCGCGAAAGGCCGGCTGGTGCGGGTTCTGGCCGACTGGTCGGCGCCTATGTCCGGCTATCATTTGTATTATCCGAGCCGCCGCCAGCCGACCCCCGCTTTTACGCTGCTTGTGGATGCCCTGCGCTATCGAGGGCCGGCGGATCAGCGGCCCAGCAAGCCGAGGGGCAAAATTCGCTAGACCGCTTGCAGCACAGCAGGCGCGGCGCGCCCTGTGCACAATCCCTTTTCTGCTTCGTCTGGAGCCATCCGTCGCCTTCACCCTGACAGGCGACGGTGGAAACGGGCGAAGCACGCAAGGCCTGTTTTGGTGGATTAATCCCCGAGCCTTCTTGCGCAAGGGATCGTCACCCACATGGGCCGTGATCTGCGCAGCAGAAGCACGGGGCGCAAGCCTAGAGCCGGGTCCGGCAGGATGCGCCGACTTACGAATCCTGATCGCCTTTCGGCAGCTTGTCTAAATCGATCCCGGCCTCCTCGAGACGCTTGCGCGCGGCCTCGACCACAGCGGCCTCGAACCGCCCTGAATGCCGCAGCACGATCGCCTCCCCTGCGAGCTCCGGCATGCCGCGCTCGATCAGCATGTCAAAGCCGTCAGTGCTTTTGGTGCTGAGGGCCCAGTCCTTCAGCGTCGCGATCTCGCCGACGCGCGCCACTTTCTGCCGTGTGCGGGCAAGTCTTGTCGTCTTGCCCCGCTCTTCGCTCAGGACATGCTCGAACGCGTGCACCGTGCGCCAGAAATCATGCTCGACCGTTCCCGGCAGCTCCTTCGGCAGKATCGCGATGAGGCGCCGGAAGGCTGCATCCTCTAGCTCTTTCTGGTTTTCCTTCCGCGCATTCGTAATCCACTGCTTTAGCTTCCCGGCATCGTCGCACACGGCGACCAAGGCCAGCATCTTCGAATAATCGCGCATTCGTTTCCCCCGTCAGATCAGCAGTTCTTCCACTTCCCGGACGAGCCGCCTTCGGGCATCCGCCGTCAGCCTGTCCAGGTTTTGTAGCTTCCACCGTACAGCGGGCAGTTCCGCTGCCGCCGGCACCCCGAGCAGCGACCAGCTCGTCGATCGTCTCTATGGCTGGCAGGAGGATGTCGAGAGCAACACGGTCGAGGTCCATATCCACCATCTGCGCGACAAGATCGGTCGTGACACGATCGAGACCTTGCGGGGTCTCGGCTACCGTCTCCGGAGTGCCTGACGTGAGCTCGATTCGAACCCGCCTCTTCATCATCCTCATCGCCGCCACGACCCTGATCTGGCTGTTCGCGACCGCCTGGATCTATCTCGACACCAAGCGCCAGCTACAGCATGTGCTCGACACCCGCCTCATGGAGGCGGCCCGCATGGTCGGTTCGCTCGTCACCAGCGGCGAGATCGCGCTGTCGGCCCGCGCCGATCAGGCCCCGGCATCCATTCCCCTCCCCGAGCCAATCCAAGTGGGCTACGAGCGTCAGCTCTCGTGCCAGATCTGGTCGTTCGACGGTCGCCTGATTGGTCGGTCCAGCGGGGCACCTGAAGCCGCATTGTCCAACGAGACCAGTGGCTTTTCGGAACAGGAGGTCGGCGGCGAGCCATGGCGGGTCTACGCGTTCGCCGACCGTGAACGCGGCATCCGCGTGCTGGTCGGCGACCGGCTGGGGCTGCGGGACCGCCTCGTGACGGACCTCATCCGCGGGCTCCTTCTCCCGGCCATCGTCGTGGTCCCGCTGCTCGCCTTTCTGATCTTTGCCAGCGTCGGACGCAGGTTGCGGCCCCTGCGCCGCCTGACGCAGGGCCTTGTGGCGCGCGGCTCAGAGGATCTGAGCCCGGTCAACGTCGGCGATCCGCCCTCGGAGATCCGCCCCGTGGTCGAGGCCCTGAACGGCCTCTTCGGCAAGGTCGCGGCGGAGCGCGAGCATGAGCGCAGCTTCACGGCCTTTGCGGCGCATGAACTCCGCACTCCGCTGGCCGGCCTGCGCACCCAAGTCCAGGTGGCCCTTGCGGCGAGAGATCCGGAGATCCGCGAAGGGGCCCTGCGGCAAACGCTGGTGGCCGTCGACCGCACCAGCCGGCTCGTGCGCCAACTGCTCGCCATGTCCGAGCTCGATTCGGCCATGGACGATGGGGAGGCTCAGGACATCCTCGTCGGCCCGGCCTTGGAAGAGGTCATCGCAAGCCTTGGTGCGGGCAAGACCACGACCCGGGTGGAGATCGACCCCGCGCTTCACCACACGACCATCCGGATGAACCGGGAGCTCTTCCATCTTGCCGTGCGCAACCTGCATGAGAACGCGGTGCAGCACTCGCCGGAGGACGGTCTCGTTCGATGGGTTCTCGACGGCAGCGCGAGCCCGCCGGTGATCGCCGTGGCGGACGAGGGCCCCGGCATCCCCGAGTACGAGATCGGCCTTGTGACCGACCGGTTCTTCCGCGGCCGTCTTCGCAGCGCCGTCGGCAGCGGCCTGGGTCTTGCCATCGTCGACGCGGCGCTCAGACGGGCGAAGGCCTCACTCGTCCTCCGAAACCGCCAGGACCGGTCCGGATTATGGGCCGGCTTCGGCATCAACGAGGCGAAGGGCTGACGATGGCGGGTTGGACTTGTGCCGGCCCTTAAGGCGACCTTAAGCTGAACCTACGATCAGCAGGCCCATGCAAGCTGTCTCAATCGGTCCCTTTGTGATCGCCGGTGATCGCCTCGCGGCCATCAGCGGCATCGTTGCCTTCATGGTCGCAACGTCGATCCTATCCTCCCGCCTGGAGCCCCGTCTCACGCGGTGGTCGACCTGGGCCCTCATCGCGGGCCTGATCGCGGCACGTCTCGGCCACGTGATCGAGAACGCCTCCAGTTTCGCCGCCGAGCCTTGGCGCATCCTCGCGATCTGGCAAGGAGGGTTCTCCTGGCCCTGGGCAGCTGGTTCTATCCTCGCAGTCTCCGTGGCCTTGGTGCGGACGCGCCGTGCCGCTATCGCGGCAGTGATAAGTCTCGCCGTAGCGTTGTTTGCGTGGAACGTCGTGTGGCAATTGACGAACGCCGCCCCTTCGACGCCGATACCCGATGTCGTCCTGGAGAACGCTAAGGGACGCGCCACGTCTCTGACGTCCTTCGGCGGAAAACCCATCGTGCTGAACCTGTGGGCGAGCTGGTGTCCGCCTTGCCGGCGGGAAATGCCGATGATGGCGGAAATGGCCGCGGCGAGATCAGATGTCACGTTCCTGTTTGTGAACCAGGGGGAAAGGCGAGGTCCGATTGAGGCTTACCTTGCAGACCAGCAGCTCACGCTGCCGAACGTGCTCTTCGACCCACGCCAGGAGGTGGCACGCCACTATTCCATGCCAGGTCTGCCGGCGACGCTCTTCATCGGACCCGATGGAAAGCTCCGGTCCGTGCATGTCGGCGAGATCTCGCGCGAAGCCCTGACAGGGGCGGCCACGCGTCTCGTTGCCGAGTCGTCAGTCGCAAAACACACCCCGGCGGGCCAGTACTTCACGAAGCCAAACTTCTCAGTCTACAATGAGTGAAACGACGCGACGGCCACGGGTCCCGCGCGACCGGGGCGTGCGGAGGACAGCCCATGACACCCGAAATCCAGGGGTCGGTTCAACAAACTCACACCCGTGACCGGGACTCCGTGCGCATCAGTCGCCGTGGTTTCCTGGGAGGGGTCAGCCTGATCGGGATCGGCGCCGCCTCTGGGGCCACGGTGTCCTTTTCATCGCACATGTTAGGCACAGTGATATCGTCAGCCCTCGCCCAGGGAGCTCCGGCTTCCGGCGGAGCTCCTCAGCCCCTCGACTATCCCGGCAAGGAAAAGGGGCTCGCTGTTCTGGGAGAAAGGCCCTTGGTGGCTGAGACGCCCGAGCATCTGCTCGACGACGAGACGACACCGATCTCAAAATTCTTCATCCGCAACAATGGTCAGATCCCGGAGCCGGCCACAAACCCGGACGGCTGGAAGCTTGTCGTCGATGGCGAGGTGAACAACCGGCTTGAGCTGACATTGGCCGAGCTGAAGTCCCGCTTCCAGCCCAAGACCTTCCGCATGGTGCTCGAATGCGGCGGCAATGGCCGCTCCTTCTTCCAGCCGCAGGCGAGAGGCAACCAGTGGACCAATGGTGGGGCGGGTTGCGCCGAATGGACTGGCATCCCGCTCGGCGAAGTGCTCCAGGCGGCAGGGCTGAAGGACACCGCGAAATACACCGCTCATTACGGTGCCGACCCGCACCTTTCGGGCGAAACAACGAAGGACCCGCTCTCGCGCGGCATGCCCATCACAAAGGCGATGGAGCCACACAGCATGATCGTCTACGCCATGAACGGCGAGCCGCTGCCCACCATTCATGGKGGGCAGCGGCGGCTGGTCATCCCCGGCTGGCCCGGCTCGCTGTCACACAAGTGGCTGACGCGGATCACGATCCGGGACCGGGAGCATGACGGGCAGGGCATGACCGGCACCTCCTACCGCGTCCCCAATACACCGATGGTGCCGGGCGGCAAGGCTGACGAGAAGGATTTCCGCATTCTCGAATCCATGCCGGTCAGAAGCATCATCACGGGCCCGGCCAACGGTGCGCGCCTGCCGGCCGGCACCCGGGAGGTGGCGCTGCGCGGCGCCGCCTGGGCTGGCGACCTCACGGTGAGCCGGGTCGACGTCTCGGCGGACGCTGGCCAGACCTGGACGCAGGCGGCGATGGCACCCATCCGCAACCGCTATGACTGGAACCGGTGGACGGCAACCGTGAGGCTCCCATCGGATGGCTACTATGAGATCTGGACGCGCGCCACGGATTCGGACGGCAAGATGCAGCCGCCGGTGGCCTACAACTGGAACCCGCAAGGGTATGGCGGGAACGCCATGCACCGTGTGGCGATCCTCGTCGGCTGAGACCGCTATGCCGTACGCGGGCCGATGGCTTTTGGCGCTCTGCTTGAGTGCGTCAATCCCGACCGTGCCGGTGGAGGCTCAGGGGCTAGCACCGGCATTCACGCCGAGGGACGAGCAGATCGAGGACCTGCCGGATGGGCCCGGACGCGACGAGACGTTTGGCATGTGTACGGCATGCCATGGCTACAAGCTGGTCTCGAACCAAGGCATGACCCGCGACAGGTGGGAGGAGACGTTGACCTGGATGACGGAGCGTCACGGCATGCCCGATGTCCAGGGCGCCGACCGGGACCTAATCCTCGACTATCTCGCCTCGCACCACCCGCCGAAGGCACCGGCTCGGGCCGGCGGGTTCAAGAACCCATTCGCGCCGCAGTGAGAGCAAACGCAATCACACTAGAAATCGGAAGCGGCGGTCATCGCGCCATGCCGCTCAGTACTTGTCCAAACCTGCCCCTCCAACCACAGCGACAGCTCGCGCGGTTCCCGCACCTTGGTCCGGTCGGCCGCCGTCGCATCCGGTAGGGGCAATCCGCGCGGATCGAACACACGCGTCTCGGCGCCGAAACGCTGAAGGAAACGTTCCGCCTGGAGGGTCAGAAATCGGCTGTAGGACTGCTCGCGCAATGAGTTGTAGAGGAGCAGGATGCGCGACCTGTGGCTCAAGGGCGCCGTCGGCAGCAGCTTTTCCTGTGTCGGCACATCGGCGCTGCCCGGGTCTGRCACCGTTGTCCCGCCTTCACTCAGATGGCAGCCTCCCGCCGCTGGTCTTGTTCCACGGCGACCTTGAGAAGGGCGGGCTATGTCCACCAGATGACCAGACTTCTCGGGACTGATCAGCCGGTGGTCACTGTTGCCCCCCCGGGGCATGTGCGGAGCCGATCCCAACCACTATCGAGCAAATCGCAGCAGACTGCCTGCCACTCATTCTCAAGCATGCGGCAGGGGGACCGATCCTGCTAGCAGGGTATTGCAACGGAGCCATAGTCGCGTTTGAGGTGGCGCGTCGGTTGATAGCGACTGGACACGAGGTTGGGCTTCTTGCCCTGATTGATCCGCCAACCGTCAGCGTCCGTCCGATGTCGAGGCTCCTTCTCAAGCTCCTGAGGCGCGTGGTTGCACCCCGCCAGCTTGCTTGGATCTACTTGCACCTGACTGTGCTGGAGCGCGCCTCGAAGCTACCCTTGGCGGCCTTCCTGACCAAGGCCCGTCGGCATGTGGCTGATGCAGACTTTGTGTTCCTGTTGCCATCATGGCTGGAAGCCTACAATGTGGCGATGGCGCGCTACCTGTCTTTGCCTCTGGAGGTGCCCACAGTGTTCTACGCCGCTGCGCATGATGGCAGGGCTTGGCGTCGCATCAGTTCCAATTTAGAGGTGGTCGAAATCCCGGGCGGCCACATGGGCATGCTAACGACGCAAGCCCATGTGCTTGTTGAACATCTCCAACGACGACTCTCTTTGACGACACCGCGGTACCAAGCTTCTGATCGATCAGGATCGGCACCTGACCACAGCCCGAAGGCGAAGCGCGACGCAGCTTGAGGCCAGTAAAAGCTGAGTTGAGTGCGCGGAAGATCCACTTGGCCCCAACTGCCAGACGTCGGACCGACCGATAGGYTGGAAAGCCAAAGCGGCCAGCGGAATGTAGCGTTCGAGTCTCATTGAGAAGTAGATTGCTCCGCGCTGATCTGCATGTCGGCCCTGAGGGGACTGACGTTGCCCCACGAGCTTAATCCGGTTTGAAGTTCGCTCTGGCCCAATCTGAGGACCAGAGCATGAAGCGCAGTCGCTTTTCGGAAGAGCAGATCATCGGGATCCTGAAGGAACACGAGGCCGGTGTCCCAGTCGCGGATTTATGCCGCAAGCACGGCGTCAGTGATGCCAGCATCTACAAATGGAAGGCCCGGTTCGGTGGCATGGAGGTCTCGGAGGCCAAGCGGCTGAAGACGCTGGAAGACGAGAACACGCGCCTCAAGCGGCTGCTCGCCGATGCAATGCAGGACAATGCGGCGCTGAAGGACCTTTTGGGAAAGAAATGGTGACGCCCGCTGACGAGCGGAAAGCTGTCATGCATCTCGAGGGCACATTCGGGATGAGCGAACGGCGGGCGTGTAAAGCCATCGGCTGCTGCCGCATGACGATCAGATATGCATCAATCCGGCCCGATGACGGTGATCTGCTGTCCGGTCGGCGAGGATGCCGGTGCCGCGCGCCCGGTTGCCGTAGATGGTGGATGGTCCCCAGGCGGAATGTCGGGGACCAGGGATGCCCCGGTCATTGAGCTCAAAGGCGATCTTGCGCGGGCTCTTGCCGGCAGCGAAGTCGGTAAAGATCTGGCGGACTATGGCCGCCTCGCTCTCGTTGATGACCCGGCCGCCGCGGATCGGACTCCCATCGGTCGCGAGTTCACACCGGACGCTGTAGCCAAAACACAGGCCGCCGCCGGACTGGCCTCGCTCGACCCGGCCCTTCAACCCCCGGCGGGTCTTGTCGGCGAGGTCCTTGAGAAACAGGGCATTCATGGTCCGCTTGAGCCCGACATGCAGCTCGCCGATCTCGATCCGTACCCCGGCAAAGATCATCTGCTTGAAGAGGRCCGCCACATGCTCCTGGTCGCGGCTGATGCGTTGAGCGCCTGCGGCGCCACGGTTTGCTTTCTTAGTTGTCGATGGAGGTCAAGATTTTTGATTGCGCGTCAATTCGGATGAGCGGCGGTGCCAGATCGGACGTGACGGCGCGAGCCTGTGCCGCCTTGCCACAGTAGCTTTCGGTGTTTACTTCCAGGACGATGGCGTGATGAACGAGTCTATCGATCGCTACGGCGGTCATGCCCGGATCGGGAAAGACCGATTCCCAGGCTAGCCCGCGCTCGCGGCAGGTTCGAGCGAGATCAGAAGAGAGAGAGTCACACACATGCATCTCGATGTCCTGGCTGCACGATTGAACGGCACGGAGCCGGCATCCTTCTTGGAAGGTTGGAGCCGTCTCAAGACCGATTACGAGGACCGGATACCGGCGTAACGAGAAAGTGCCGACAGAGGCTCCCTCCGCTGTTGTAGACGGAGCCCCTGTGGTTAGGGAAATCGAAAGTGGCGCTTCTTCAATAAGTGGCTCGTCCACCAGAAACGTCAAAGACCGCGCCGGTCGAGAATGAGCATTCTTCGCTTGCGAGCCAAGCGATCAGAGAGACGACCTCGTCGATTGCTCCGAAGCGTCCCATAGGGATCTTTGAGAGCATGAAATCGATGTGGCTTTGGCTCATCTGGTCGAAAATTACCGTCTTCACGGCGGCGGGTGTCACGCAGTTCACGGTGATGTTGCTCGTCGCAAGCTCTTTTCCCAGTGATTTCGTCAGCCCGATCACCCCGGCCTTGGATGCGCTATAAGCGGAGGCGTTCGGATTCCCCTCCTTGCCGGCAATCGACGCTACATTGACGATGCGTCCGTACCCCCCCTCCAGCATGGTGGGGACGACCTCCCGATTGCAATAAAACAAGCCATTGAGATTAACCTCGATAACCTGCCGCCAGGCGGCGACCGGATACTCCCACACTTTTGCGTTGGGTCCCGTCACCCCGGCGCTGGTGACGAGGATATCGATGCCCCCGAACGACGTCACGGTTCTCGCCCGGGCGGTCGCGACGGCAGCGGCATCCGTGATGTCGACCTGGACGCCAACGACATTCGACTTGATCGTATCGCAGGCGCGATCGATCGCGGACTGGTTCATATCCCAGATCGCGACCTGTGCTCCTTCCGCGGCGAGCCTAGTTGCAACGCCAAGTCCGATCCCGGAGGCGCCACCGGTCACGATAGCGCGTTTGCCTTGAAAACGATCGTCGGTCATGAGCGGATTCTTTCTCGGCGATCAGGCGAATTCGGGTGTGACATAGAGCGTGCGCCCCGCGACTTTGATCTCAACATCGACCAGGTACGTTCGCAACGCGGCTGCATCGATCTCTATGCCGAGCCCCGGCGCATCGGGTGCTGCAACTTCGCCGTTCTCGTCTCGCTGAAGGTGATTGGCGCTGATTTCGCGAGCGAGCGCCTTTGGCGCGAAGGGAAACTCACAGATGCGGTGATCGGCGAGACCCGCGAATGGCTGCAGAGACGCACTTAGAGCCAAATGGGACGTGAAGGTGTGGTTCACGTAGGTCACACCGCGAGCGACTGCATAATCCGCCACTGCTTTCGCTGGACCGATGCCGCCGATACGGCCGCAATCAATCTGAACGAAGCCGATGCCGCCGTAATCGATGAGGTGGCGTGCCATGGACACATTGTGGGCCCCCTCCCCACCTGCGATCTTCACTTTCGGGCTAACCCTCGCCAGTTGCCCGTATGCTTCGAGCGCGCTGGCGTGAAAGGGCTCCTCCAGCCAGAGCGCCCCCGCGGCCTCCAGGGCCGGCAAGCGGGCCTGGGCGGCGGCGACGTCCTCTCCCCAGATTTGACCAACGTCCACGAGCAGGATGCCGTCGGATCCTAAGCCCTCACGCGCCGCCTGAAGGTGATCCACATCATCCTTGACGCTGCCACGTCCGATCGGGCCCCAACCGAATTTCACCGCCTTGAAGTTTTCCCTGCGCGCCCTGAGGGCCCCGTTCAACGTCTCTTCGGGCGTATCGCCAAAAAGTTGCGATGCGTACGGCGTCTTCTTGTGCGAAGCCGCATAGCCGAGGAGCTTCCAGACAGGAGTTTCCCTGACTTTCCCGAGCACATCCCAAAGGGCCATTTCGACCCCTGAGAACGTGTGGGCGGCCTGCAACAGATCCATGCTGTTATATTCAACGGCGGCCGCGATCTTCGCGATATCGGCCGGGCTGTCGAGGGACATTCCAAGCACGGAATCACGAACGGGACGGCAGACGCCGTGGGACATCGGGCAGAGAAACGCCGCGATCGATGTGAGCGGTGACGCCTCGCATTCTCCCCATCCGACGTACCCGCCCGCCGACACACGCACGAGAAGCGCGTCCTGGCTGCCGTCGGCCTCCGTGGTGACCTCCGGCATCGAAAGATAGAAAAAATCGACAGTCTCGATCTTCATGGGGGGCTACCGTGATTGAGAGTGAGCTGAGGAACGTTGGTAGATCGCGGCTTCTGGCACGAAGGAAACATCGTCATCGAGGGGGTACATCGGTCGTGCGCAGACCGTATGGCCAAGACTTTTGAGGTTCGCGGATGTCGCGCCGGGCGCATCCACATTAAAGTTTTTGGCCACCCAGCCGTCATACATATGATGCTCGGTATGCGGCGACTTGACCACGATGAGATCGTAATCCACCGGATCGAGGCCATTGGCATAATACATCGCACGATCGAACAGGCTGATCGATCTGCTGAAAACCACGACGGTGAAGTTGTCGAATGTAAGGACGGCAGTCTCCCCCGCGTGAAGGGGGGTCTTCATCGTTTCCAGCCGCGACTTTCCATTCGACAGGAGGCGAACCTCCGCCCGCACGGGCATGGGCGTGAAGCGCGCATGATCGAAATGACCGCCAAGGTTCACGTTGATAGTCGCACCGACCCCCGCCTTATGAGCCGCGGCGGAAGCCTCGGGATCTACGATCTGAGCCAGAACCTTTTTGCCGTACCCGGCATCCTTCAGCGCCTTGACGATGACATTGGAATCGCCGGTCGCGCCCGAAGAGGTTGCATCCGCCGCATCCGTGAAAACAACGGGCCCGTCGATGGCCGACGCCTGCGCGATCGCACGATCGAGCGACATCAACTTTCCCTGCATCCTGAACCGCTGCGGCCAGAACTCCGCCGCAAGCCGCGTTGCTTCCCGTTGCGCCCCGTCGGCATCGCCATCGGTCATCACAAGCACCTGGGAACAGAGTTCCGGAACGTCGGTGAACGGGTTTCCGATCATGATTCCCGCCGCTAGGGCGGTTCCATCACGCTCAATCCGACGGCATTCTCCGATCAGGTCGCCGTAGCATCCGGTCTGTGTAATCAACTCGTCGCCTCTCACCAATGCCGGGATTACCACTCGGGCGATCACAGGCTTGACGCCTCCCTGCAGCAGACGAAGGAGGAGACGGGCAGCGCGCTCACCCGTATCGGCAAAATCAACATGCGGATAGGTGTGGTAGATGGAGAGTCCGTCGATCTGGCGCAGCATCTTATCAGTCAGGATGCCATGGAGATCGAGCGAGATGACGATGGGGATATCGGGCCCTGCCATCTTGCGAATTTCGCTCAGCAGATGGCCCTCCGGATCGAGTTCGCCTTCCGCACCCATCGCCCCATGCAGCGATACGTAAATCCCGTCGATGTCATGCAACTCACGACGTACCGCCTCAAGAATTTCCGTCGACAATCGCTTCCAATCGTCAGCCGCCAGAAGGCCCGCGCTGCCCGCATGGGCACTGATGACCGGAACGACGGTGACGCCCGGTTCGGCATCGAACACCGCGAGCGCCCCGCCGATCGAGGTGTTCAAGCCTCGTTTGACATAAAGCTCCTCCCCTCGCTCGAAGTGGAAGTTCTCGTAATGCGAAGGCAGCGGGTTGAACGAAGAAACTTCCTGCATGCACTCGGCTATCAGGATTCTGGACATGGCGTTTTCGTTACCTCAGGAGTTAAGACGATAGGTGGGAAGCGATCCGTCGACAGCCCGATGGCACGCGACAAGGCGTCCGTCGGGCACGGGCATCAAAGGTGGATCCAGAGTTCGACAGCGATCCTGCACGAACGGGCACCGGGCGGCAAAACGGCATCCGGCCGGGATGTCGTGCGCGCTGGGGAGATCTCCCACCAATTCATGTCTGTGGCGCGGCTCGTCGGGATGCGAGGGTGGGATCGCCGACAGCAGCGCCTGCGTATAGGGA
>NZ_JBFUHH010000024.1:0-46555 GCF_056402495.1 Microvirga sp. P4_A5
CTTCGATCACGCCCACTTCGTCGGTCTGCTCCGTGTCCGGCCGGCGATGCTCGCCGCTGAGCTTCAGGCCGGAGCGCGCCACGATGCTCTCGAGCGCATCCGGCTCGCCCTCGAGCAGAAGGAGGTCGTTTTCCCGGATCGGCGCATCCGGGAACGGGCTCGACGAGCGGGTCTCGTCGCGGATGATCGCCGCGATCCTGACATCGCCGTTCCCCATGCGCAGCATGTCCGCCACGGTCTTGCCGGCGATCTCCGAATCTTTCGGGACGCGCGCTTCCGTCACATAATCTTTGATATTCAGCGCCTCGTCGAGATTTGCCGCGCCCTTGCGGTCCTTCGGCAGGAGCCGGTAGCCGAAGGCCAGAAAAATCACCCCCACCACGGCGATGCCGATTCCCACCGGGGCGAAATCGAACATCTGGAAAGGTTCGCCCATCGTCTCGGCGCGAACGCGCGACACGATGATGTTGGGGGACGTTCCGATGAGCGTGACGATGCCGCCGAGCAGCGACCCGAACGCCATCGGCATGAGAAAACGCGACGGAGGCGTGTTGGTGCGGCGCGCGATCTGAAACGCCACCGGGATCATCATCGCCAGCGCCCCGATATTCTTCACGAAGGCCGACAGCACGGTGACGACGCCGACCAGCACGATGATCTGGAGCTGGGTGGTGCGCAGATAAGGCGCGATTCGATTAAGTCCGGCCTCCAGCACGGCGGATTTCGCCACCGCGGCGCTGACCAGAAGCGCGCTCGCCACGATGATGACGATGTCGTCGCTGAATCCCGTGAAGGCCTTGTCGGCCGGCACGATGCCGACGAGTACCGCCGTCAGCAAGGCGAGCGCCGCCACCAGATCGTAGCGCAGCCGCCCCCAGACGAAGAGCCCCATCATCCCGGCGACCACGGCAAAGGCGAGCATCTGGGGGTATGTCATGGGGACCGCACTCGAGAACCAGGGCTGCCGACCACCATCCTACAGGAGGGGATCGCGACGAACACCAAAAGCGTGACGCGCCGCGAAACCGCGTCACCTCGATCGGCGTCATGCTTGAACGCCTCATGGTCAAGTTAGTGCCGCGGGGAATTTACTGCCCTAGCACGAGGGCCCAGTAACGGCCGTAGCCGCCTTTGGCATCCGCGCGCGCCAGCCCGATCCGGCGGGCCTCCGGCATCAAGAGATTGCCGTTATGGCCGGGCGAAGCCTTCCAGCGCGAGATGGCGCCGTCGACGGTGGGCGATCCGGCCGACAGGTTCTCGGCCGCGTAGCCCATGATGCCGAAATCGCCCATCCGATTGCCGAAGCTGCCATGGCTGAGCTGGCCCGCGGATGCGACAACGCGAGCCTGATGCTCGGCGGCATCGTTGAGGCGCGAATCGACGGAGACCGGGCTCAACCCCCGGGACGTGCGGTAGGCGGAAATCAGCGATGCGGCCTGAGCGGCGTCGCCGGTGGTGCTTCCGGTGACCTCATGGCGATTGGCGAGCGGCTGGCTCGCGCAGCCGGCGAGCAAGACGGCCATCATCAGGGCGACGGAGAAAACTTTCATGGGAATCCTCTGGGGCGGGGTTGTCGATGGCGAGGGCCGAACCGCGCCCGAATACCGCCAGGACGGCATTTCGCTTGATAAAAAACCGAATGGCGGTCATGTGGACGGGCCGCCGATCCGAGGCCGCTGCATGACATGCCGTGCGCGTCGGGTCCATAACGCCTCCCGCGTCAGCTCATCGCATGCCCATGACCCTTTCCCCCTATCGTGTCGCCGTCATCGGCGGCGGCCCCGCCGGTCTGATGGCGGCCGAACGACTGGCAGAGGCGGGCCTCGCGGTCTCGCTCTACGACCGGATGCCCACCTTCGGCCGCAAGATGCTCATGGCCGGGCGAGGCGGGCTCAATCTGACCCATAGCGAGGATTTGGCACAATTCGTCGAGCGGTTCGGCGCGGCGGTTCCGCATCTGCGCCCGGCCCTCGAGGCGTTTCCCCCCGATGCGCTGCGCCGATGGAGCGAGAGCCTCGGCGAGGAGACCTTCGTGGGCTCCAGCGGCCGGGTTTTTCCAAAGGCCTTCAAAGCCTCGCCGCTCCTGCGGGCATGGCTGCGCCGGCTCGAATCGCTCGGGGTGGTGTTTGCCCTGCAGCACCGCTGGCAGGGCTGGAACGCGGCCGGCGACCTCGTTTTCGAAGGCCCCTCGGGGAGCGTGACGGATCGCGCCGATGCCGTCGTCCTCGCGCTCGGCGGCGCGAGCTGGCCGCGTCTGGGCTCCGATGGAGCGTGGGTGCCGCACCTCGAAGCGCGCGGCGTGTCCGTTTCCCGCCTGCGGCCGTCCAATATGGGCGTCAAGGTTGCGTGGTCGGACCTGCTGCGCAGCCGGTTCGAGGGGCAGCCGCTCAAGCGCATCGCGCTGACCTTCGAGGGCATCACGGTGCGGGGCGAGGCGGTGGTCACTGAGGATGGGCTCGAAGGCGGCGCCGTCTATGCGCTGTCGGCGCCCTTGCGCGATGCCATCGAGCGGGATGGAGAGGCCACCCTCAGCGTCGATCTTCGCCCCGATATCACCCTCCAATCCCTCATCAACCGGCTGGCGGTGCCCCGCAACGGGCAATCCACCTCGACGTTTCTCCGCAAGGCGGCCGGCCTGTCGCCGGTCGCCATCGCGCTGCTGCGGGAAGGGGAGACGAACCTGCCGACCGATCCCGACGCCCTCGCGGGCCTCATCAAGGCGGCACCCTTGCGGTTGACCGGCCTCAAGCCCCTCGATCGGGCGATCTCAACCGCCGGCGGCGTGCCGTTCTCGGAGGTCGACGAGCACCTGATGCTGTCGAAGGCGCCCGGCGTGTTCGTGGCCGGCGAGATGCTGGATTGGGAAGCCCCGACCGGCGGCTATCTGTTGCAGGCGAGCCTCTCGACCGGGGTCGCTGCCGCCAAGGGCGTTCTGGCGTTCCTGCGGATTCCCAATGCCGCATTGACCGAATCCGGCCCCTCGCCCACACCGGAACCGTGACCGACCCGCTCAAAATCCTCCACGATGTCTTCGGCTTCTCGACCTTCCGCGACGGTCAGGAGGATATCGTGCGCTCCGTCCTCGCCGGCGAGGACGTGCTCGCGGTGATGCCGACCGGGTCTGGCAAGTCCCTCTGTTTTCAGCTCCCCACCCTGGTGCGAGAAGGCCTGACCCTCGTAGTTTCCCCGCTGATCGCGCTCATGCGCGACCAGGTGGCGGCCTTGCGTCATTTCGGCGTCGAAGCCGGAAGCCTGAATTCCGCCAACGACCCGGAGGAAAACCGCCGGGTTGCCGATGCGGTGCGGGACGGCCGCATGCGCCTGCTCTATGCGTCGCCCGAAAGGCTGGCGAATTCCAACGCCACCGAATGGCTGGCCCGGTCGGGCGTGAGCCTGCTTGCCATCGACGAGGCCCATTGCGTTTCGCAATGGGGGCACGATTTCAGGCCCGAATACGCGCTTCTCGGCGAGGTCCGGCGCAGGCTCGGCGGCGTCCAGACCATCGCGCTCACCGCCACCGCCGACGTGGCGACGCGGCAGGACATCATGCACCGGCTGTTCGATTCCGAGCCGCGCATCTTCATCCACGGCTTCGACCGCCCGAACCTGCGCCTCGCCATGCAATCCAAGGACCAGACCAAGCGCCAGCTCTTCGCATTTCTCGACAAGCACCGGCACGAGAGCGGCATCGTCTATTGCGCGTCGCGCAACGCCACCGAAAAGCTGGCGGATTCGCTCTGTCAGGCCGGCTATCGGGCCATGCCGTACCATGCCGGGATGGCCCAAGTGGATCGCGCCAAGAACCAGGACATCTTCCTGCAGGAGGATGGCGTCGTGATGGTGGCGACGGTGGCGTTCGGCATGGGCATCGACAAGCCGGACGTGCGCTTCGTGGCTCACGCGGCCCTGCCGAAATCCATCGAGGCCTATTATCAGGAGATCGGCCGCGCCGGGCGCGACGGCGAGCCGGCCGACACGTTGACGCTCTACGGCCTCGACGACATGCGGTTGCGCCGCTCGCAGATCGAGGACGGCGATGCGTCGGAGGAACAGAAGCGCGTGGAACGCCAGCGGCTCAACGCGCTGGTGGCGTTATGCGAAGCGCCCCGCTGCCGCCGCCAGACGCTGCTCGCCTATTTCGGCGAGACGACGGCGCCGTGCGGCAATTGCGATCTCTGCATCGACGGCGTGGTGTCGTTCGACGGCACCATCGAGGCGCAGAAATTGCTGTCGGCCATCGTGCGCACGGGCGAGCGCTTCGGCACCGAGCACATCATCAGCATCCTGATGGGAGACGAGACCGACGCCATCCTCCGCCTCGGGCATCAGGGCCTCAAGACCTTCGGCATCGGCAAGGACCGCTCCAAGACCGAGTGGCGCTCGCTTCTGCGCCAGATCTACGCGCTTGGCCTGATCGCCCTCGAATTGTCCGAATACGGTCGCTGGACCATCACCGAGCGCGGCGTCGCCGTGTTGAAGGGCCGGGAGCGGGTGGAGTTGCGCGCCGACGTGCTGATGAAACCGCGCGAGCGGAAGGGAAGGCGCGGCGCGATGGTGGCCGAGTCCGTCATTCCCAACGACGATCCGCTGCTGGTCGCGCTGAAGGTGCTCCGCACTCGTCTGGCCAAGGAGGAGGCGGTGCCCGCCTATGTGATCTTCTCCGACCGTTCGCTCATCGACATGGCGGTGAAAAAACCTACCTCCATCGGTGCGTTCGGCGAAATCCACGGCGTCGGTCAGGCGAAGCTCGATCGCTACGCGGACGCGTTCATCCCGGTCATTCGCGAGCATGCGGCGTAATTGGTCTGGCGAGAGCGCTCGCCGGTAGCTCAACGCCTGACCGCGCCTCGCTTGGTTCGGAAGTGTCGGCGGATAGGGCTTCCGGGCTACGCTTAGCCACCCCGGAATGACGGGGGCTCGGGCGTGGGCTAAAAAACGCGCAGCCACACACGGATAGGCGCGAGTCTGACGGCGGCGCGCGATGCAGTTTGCGATCGTCGCGAACGCTGGTACCATCGGTGGCGTCAATCCGGCTCCCGCGTACTTTTCGGCTACGCGCTGTGAGGTGCGGATCATTGATATCGGTCGCTAAAAGAAATCAACGGTTCCCGCAACCATTACATTGTCGGGCGAAGAATCTTCCGTCCGGTGGTCGATCAGGAATGAACAATTGAGCCCCCTTCTGAAAGAGATTCGCCACAGCCCCATGCTATGGCTGCTGGTCGCTGTGCCACTGGTATTCGCCGCCGCGAAACTCGCCCCCAAAGCCTACACGGCGCTCTTTGTGCTTTCGGTGCTTGCCATCGTGCCGCTGGCCGTATTGTTAAGTCATGCTACCGAGGCCGTTGCCGCCAAGACGGGTGACGCCGCCGGCGGGCTGCTTAATGCCACCTTGGGAAATCTTACCGAACTGGTCATTGCGTTGGCCGCCCTGCGCGCCGGAGAATACACATTGGTGAAGGCATCCATCGCCGGCGCAATAGTCACCAACACGCTTTTCATGCTGGGGGCCTCATTTCTGCTTGGCGGCCTAAAACACCACATACAGGAGTTCAACCGATCAAGCGCGCGCATACAATCGGGCCTGCTTTTTCTGGCCACGATCGCCCTGCTGATGCCTTCGGCGGTTGCTGAAGTGGACTCGTCATCAGCCGCAGCAGTCACGCAAAAGCTCAGCCTTTGCCTGGCGGTTCTCCTCATCGTCGGATACGGACTAGGGCTGTTGTTCACCCTCCGGACGCACCGTGAGGTTTTCTCCGGAGCGGAGCATGCCCAAGCAGGTGAAGTACCCTGGCCGATCGGTCTGGCCCTGGCCACATTGGTCGGTGTCACCATACTCGTGGCGCTGGTGAGCGAGATCTTCGTCGAGTCGGTGCAAAAGGCAGCCGAAGCTTTCGGAATGACCCCCGCCTTTGTGGGTTTTATCGTCGTCGCACTGGTTGGCGGCGCCGCCGAAATGGCCTCGGCGTTTTCCGGCGCACGGAAAAATCGGCTCGACCTGAGCGTGAGCATCGCACTGGGGAGCGCCTCCCAGATCGCATTGTTCGTTGCTCCCGTCCTGGTCCTGCTGAGCTACGTCGTCGGCCCGTCACCGATGGACTTGCAGTTCTGGCCGGGTGCCGTGGTGATGGTGCTCCTTGCGACCCTCACCGCGATGTTCGTCACCAACAGCGGGCGGTCGGCATGGTTCGTCGGCGTATTGGTGTTGATGGTTTATATGATCTTCGCCATGACGCTGTATGTCTTGCCCCCGGCAGCGCGGTGAGGTCGACCTGCGATAGAGTCCCGCGTCCTGGAGCAAGGGCCATCGCCCAAGGATGGCAGGGACGCATTAGCGTCTGTCGGCGGCCGGACGAAGACCGGAAATTTTCCGACCTCACCTCCACGGCTCTCCAGTCGCTGAAACGCAGAAAGGTCGTAAGTCGTGCCAGAAGAGACAGGCAGCAAGCTGCACTCGAAGCAAATGAGGCGCCTGTTCTTCATCGCGCTCGTTCAGCAGCTTCGTGTGGTCTGGCCAATCCTGTCAGGGATACTCTTGGCAATGGTTGGATCCGGGCTTGCAATTTGGCGCATAGAAAATTGGCGGATTGACGAAGCCCTCTATTTCACCTTCGTAACAGGACTTACCATCGGCTATGGCGACTTTACGCCCAAGCATGTCTCCGCGCGGGTATTGGCATCGGTGATCGGTTTTGCGGGGATTGTGCTGACTGGCCTCGTTGCCGCTGTCACCGTCAAAGCCCTGAACGCGACCGACAGGAACCGCGCGGGGTAAGAAATGTCACCGGGAACTTTAGGACGTCGAGGGGACAATTCCTCATTGAGTATCGGACTTCCGCCCCCAATGCAGACTTTCGTCAGCCGCTCACCGTACTTATGAGTTGACGTTCCTACTCCACCTCGATCCACCGGCCCTCATGGGCGCTGCGCGCCATGGCGTCGACAATGCGCTCGATGCGGATGCCGTCCTCGAAATCGATCAGGAGCGCCGATTCACCGCGGATCCGTCCGATCAATTCGCGGCATTCGATGACCTTGAGATCGTTGAACCCGAGGCCGTGGCCGGGCGCCGGAATGAACCGGTCGTAGGGCGGATGCTGGGGCGATGCCAGGATGGTGCGGAACCCTTGCGTCTCGCCGCTCTCGGCGGTGTAGAGCTGCACCTCGTTCATGCGCTCCTGATCGAACACGATCATGCCCTTCGCGCCGAATACCTGCACGAACAGGCGCCCTTTGCGGCCCCAGGCGGAGCGATTGAGCGCGATGACGCCCGATGCGCCGCTCTCCAGCTCGATCAGCGCGGTGGCAATGTCGTGAGTCTCAACCCGGCGTCGCCCGCCGCCCGCCAGCGGGCGATCCGCGTAGGGGCGCGACATGTGGGCGCAAACCCGGCTGACGCCACCAAGCAGGACCCAGATCAGGCTCAAGGGGTGAACGCCGAAATCGTCGAGCGCCCCGTGGCCCGAGGAGGCTTCGCTCTTCCAATAGAAGAGCGCCTCCGGATCGGCCATGAAATCCTCGTCCATCTCGACGCGCACATGGTTCACGTCGCCGATCCGTCCGTCGTCGATCAGCTTGCGGATCAGGCGGATCATCGGGTTCTGGATGTAATTGTAGCCGAGCGCCGCGACCTTGCGGGCGGCACGGGCGGCGTGCAGCATCCGCTCGGCATCGGCAAGCGTCGTCGCCATGGGCTTTTCGCACCACACATGCTTGCCCGCATCCAAAGCCGCGATCGCCATGTCGGGGTGGAACGCGTTGGGGGTGGTGATCGACACCACATCCACCGCAGGGTCGTTCACCACCGACAACCAATCGCCGGTGGCGCGTTCGAAACCGAGCTCCCGCGCCTTCTCGTCTGCAAGCGCCTGCGAGGTCTCGGCGAGCACGGCCAGATGCGGCCGCTCCACATCGCCGAACACCGACGCCACGGCGTTCCACGCCAGCGCATGGCATTTGCCCATATAGCCGGTGCCGATCAGGCCGATGCGGAGGGGCGCCATTTGGGTTGCCTCAGACCATGCCGCCGAGTTCGGCCGAGAGCGATTGCAGTTCCTTGCCGCCCGCCATCAGGTTCTGCAGATCGTCGATCTGGATGCCGGACTTGTCGTAGGTGCCGAGCGTCTTGCCGCGGTTGAGAACCGTGAAGCGGTCGCCGACCGCATAGGCATGGCGCACGTTGTGGGTGATGAAGATGACGCCGAGGCCCTTCTGGCGGACCTGATGAATATATTTCAGCACCATGGAGGTCTGCGCGACTCCGAGGGCCGAGGTCGGTTCGTCGAGGATCAGCACCTTGGCGCCGAAATAGACCGCGCGCGCGATCGCCACGCATTGCCGCTCGCCGCCCGACAGGGTGCCGACCGCCTGGTGCGGGTCGCGCACGTCGATGCCGATCCGCTTCATCTCTTCGCGGGTCACCCCGTCGCAATGATCGAAATCGACGTAGCGAAACGGCCAGATTCCCTTGGTGGGTTCGCGTCCCATGAAGAAGTTGCGGGTCACGGACATCAGCGGGATCATCGCCAGGTCCTGGTAGACGGTGGCGATGCCCGCATCGAGGGCGTCGCGCGGAGACGTGAAGTTGACGTGCTCGCCCTCGACCAGAAACTCCCCGTCGCTGGGCTTGTGCACGCCCGACAGGGTTTTGATGAGTGTCGATTTTCCGGCGCCGTTATCGCCCAGCAGGCACATCACCTCGCCGCGCCGCACCGTCATCGAGATGCCCGACAGGGCGATGACGGAGCCGAAATGCTTCACCAGATTGCGAACGTCGATCAGCGTGTCGGTCGTGGCCATCAGCGCTCTCCCGTCACTTTCTTGCGGATGAAGTTGTTGAACAGGACGGCGAGCAGCAGCATCGCGCCCAGGAACACCTGGAACCAGTCGGAATCGAACCGCGTGTAGGTGAGGCCGATCGACACCATGCCGAAGATGATGGCGCCGAAGAAGGCGCCGATGGCCGAGCCGTAGCCGCCGGTGAGCAGGCAGCCGCCGATCACCGCCGCGATGATGGCCTCGAATTCCTTCTGGAAGCCGCGCCGCGCATCGGTCGAGCCGGCATCGAGGACGGTCAGCACCGCCACCAGCGTCGCCGCGCAGGCGGTCAGCATGAACAGGCTGGTCTTCACCCGGTCGACCGGCACACCGGAATTGCGCGCCGAATTGGCGTCGCCGCCTGCCGCGAAGATCCAGTTGCCGGCCTTGGTGCGCAACAGCACCCAGGTGGCGACGGCGGTGAACAGCACGAACCACACGATGGAGACGGGAACCCCCGTCACCGTTGGCGTTCCGTTGGGAAATTTGCCGATGATGTCGTGGGCGGCAAGCCACGCGAAAAGTCCCTCGAGGGCGGTTCCGGAGAACATCTCGCGCACGATGCCCTCGCCCGCCTGTTCGCCGATGCCGCGCATCTGCGTCGAGCCGCCGGTCGCCCATTTCAGGCCCACCAGCGAAAGGCCGCGCAGGATGAACAGGAACGCCAAGGTGACGATGAAGGAGGGCAGCCGCGTGCGGATGACGATCTGCCCGTTGATCCCGCCAAGCAAAGCCGCCGCCACGAAGGTGGCGAGGATCGCGGGAAGGAGCGGGAGGCCGGCTAGCAGCAGAAAGGCGCCGAAAATCAAGCCCGAGAAGGCCACCATGGAGCCGATCGACAGATCGAATTCGCCGCCGATCATCAGCAGCGCCGCGGCGATTGCCAGAATGCCGAGCTGCGAAGACGGGGTGAGAATGTTCATGATCCCCGCGAGGGTGAACATCGACGGGTCGGCGGTGGACAGGAAGAAGAGCGTGACGAGGATCAGACCCGCCGCGGCGCCGAGCTCCGGCCGTCGCATCAGGCGGGTGGCCAGAGAAACTTTTTTCAGCCGCTCATCCGGCGCCGTTGCCATCGCGGCTTCGGGCGCGTCCACCGGCTGTTCGAGATGCGCCATGCCCGCCTCCATCGCGTTCGGGAAAACGCAGCCCGCGGACGACCCGCGGGCTGCCGTCATGCGCCGGTGTTAGCGGATGCCCTTGGCCGACAGGTCCACGACCTGCGCGGCTTTCTCCTTGGTGATCRGGTTCGGGCCCGAGGGAACGTTGCCGCCGGGAACGAGACCGTATTTGGCGTTCAGCGCCAGGAACACGACCGGCAGATAGCCCTGCAGGTATTGCTGCTGGTCGATGGCGAAAGCCGCTTCGCCCGCCGCGACCGATTTCAGGAAATTGGCCGAGAGGTCGAACGAGGCCACGCGCACGCCGGACTTGCCCGCATCCTTGACAGCCGCGACCGAGGGTTCGCCGGCGGTTCCCGCGCCGAGCGCCAGGATCGTGTCGATGGCGGTGTCGGAGGTGAGCGCCGCCTTGACCTTGGCGCGGATGTCGGTCGGATCGTTCGAGACCGGCAGCACCGTCACCTTGCCGCCGAAGCCTTCGGCAAAGCCCTTGCAGCGCAGGTCGAGCGAGACGTTGCCGACCTCCTGGTTGACGCAGATGCCGACCTTGCCGCCCATTTCCTTGAGCTTCGCGCCGGCGATGCGGCCCGCATCGATCTCGTCCTGGCCCACATGGAGCAATGCGCCGAGCTTCTTCGAGACATCGGAGCCGGAATTCATCGAGATCACCGGAATACCGGCCGCGACCGCCTTCTGGATCGCCGGGCCGAGCGCCGAGGAATCGGGGATCGAAACGATGAGCCCGGCGGGCTTCTGGTTGACGGCGGCGTCGATGAGCTGGCTCATGGCGACCATGTCGAAGGTTTCGGGCGCGCGGTAATCCACCTGCACCTTCATGTCCTGGCCGGCAGCGGTGACGCCGTTCTTGACCACGGACCAGAACGGGTCGTTGGCCTGTCCGTGGCTGACGACGATGATGCGGCCGCCCTGCTGGGCCGAGGCCGGCACGGCGGATGCGAGAGCGAAGGGCACCGACACCGCTGCGGCGGCGATCAGGCCTCTGACGAGTGACTTCATGGTTTTTCCTCCCGAGATGGGTCTGGCGTGTCGTCGCCGTCCGGAGGTTTCCGGTTCCGGCGAACTGCGCGGCATTCAAAGCGCCGCGTCGTTGAGGTGGCAGAGGATGGCCGGGACGCGTTGGCCCCGGCGAAGTGGCGTTCCTCTGCGGCCGAGCAAAACAGAATGACCCAGCCTTTTACGTCTCTCTTTGGAATTTTTATTCCATTTTTGGGCGATCGGTGTCAAGGTCCGTGCTTCTGGCTGAAAATAGGGCGAATGGGAGACCGGCACCATGGGGGACGGCTCGGAAATGGCGGTTGATGCCATCCCGGACGATTACGAAGGCTTTCGGAATTTGCTGCTGAGCCGGCGCGAGGCCATGCCGAAACGGCTGAAGCAGCTCGCAGCCTTCGCCCTCGCGCATCCCGAGGAGATGGCGTTCGGCACGGTGGCGGGCATCGCCGAGCATGCGGGCGTGCAGCCCTCGACCCTGGTGCGCTTCGCCAAGAGCCTCGGCTATGACGGCTTCTCGCATCTGCAACAGCTCTTCCGCGATCGCCTGCGCGAGCGTTTTCCCGATTATCGCGAGCGCCTTCGCGGGCTGCGCGAGGCCGAAGGGCACCACGTTCACGCGGTGTCGCTGCTGGAAGGATTCACCGAGGCCGCCAGCGTGTCGCTGGAGCGGATGCGGGATTCGGTGCGGCCCGAGGAACTGTCGCGAGCCATCGAGACGCTCGCCAACGCCGATACGATCTACTTGCTCGCCGCCCGCCGGGTTTTCCCTATTTCGGCCTATTGCGCCTATGCGTTCGGCAAGCTCGGCGTGCGCGCCATGCTGATCGACCACATCGCCCAACTGGGCCCGGAGCAGCTCGGCACCGCGACCAAGCGCGATGCGGTGCTGGCGATCAGCTTCACGCCCTACGCCCCGGTGACGGCGGAACTCGCGGCAGCCGCCGCGCGACGCGGCATCCCGGTGGTGGCGATCACCGATTCGACCTTCTCGCCGCTGGTGGCGAGCGCCGATGTGTGGCTCGAAGTCGCCGAATCCGATTTCGGCGCCTTCCGCTCCCTGTCGGCATCGTTTGCCCTTGCCATGGCGCTGGCGGTCGGCACGGCGGAGAAGCGCGCGGCGCAGTGACGCCGCGCGGCGTCAACGATCAGACCCGCACAGGCTTGCCGCTCTGCGCCGATTCGGTCGCAGCATCGGCGAGACGCTGCGCCATCAGCCCGTCACGGCCCGTGGGCTCGCAAGGCTTGCCGGCCTTGACCGCGTCTAGGAATGCGCCGAGTTCCGCGCGATAGGCATCCGCATAGCGCTCAAGGAAGAAATCCTGAACCGGATCGGCGGTGATTCCGGCGGCATTCGCCACTTCGACGGTCGTGCGGTGGATGTTGCCCGCGCGGATCATGCCCTTCGAGCCGTGAACTTCGACGCGCTGGTCGTAGCCGTAGGTCGCGCGGCGGGAATTCGAGATCTGGACGATGCGGCCCTTGGCGGTTTTCAACAGAACGGCGGCCGTATCCACATCGCCCGCCTTGCCGATTTCCGGATCGACCAGGGATGAGCCCACCGCATGGACCTCGACCGGTTCGTCACCGAGCAAAAGAAACCGCGCCATGTCGAGATCGTGGATCATCATGTCGCGGAACAGGCCGCCGGAGGTCGCGATGTAGCTGACCGGGGGCGGGCCGGGATCGCGCGACAGGATCGTCACCAGCTCGACCTCGCCTACTTCGCCGTCGGCCAGGCGGCGGCGCAGGCTGGCGAAATTCGGGTCGAAGCGGCGGTTGAAACCGATCATCAGCGGCGTGCCGGCTTTGTCGACGACGCCGAGGCAGGCCTCGATGCGCGGGCTCGACAGGTCGACGGGCTTTTCGCAGAACACCGCCTTGCCGGCGCGTGCGCCGCGCTCGATCAGATCCGCATGGGTGGTGGTCGGGGTGCAGATCAGGATGGCGTCGACGTCGGAGCGCTCGACGATGTCATCGAGGGACGCGACCGCGGCGCCGGTGGCGGCCGCCAATTCCTGCGCGGCCGGCGCATGCGGGTCCGCCACGGCAACGAGACGGGCATCCGGATGGTTGGCGGCGTTGCGGCCATGAATGCGGCCGATGCGGCCGGCGCCCAGAACGGCGATCCTGATCATGTGTTCCCCGATATCTTTCGCCGGCTCAGCGGCAAGTTTAGAATTGATGTTCCAGTACGAAATGCTAATAGAATAAACATTCTACAGCATCAAGCGCCACGATAAGGCTCGAATCTGGCCCCCGAGGCCGGTTCCGGGAGAGATAGCATGAAGCCTGCACTGGATGTCGTCACCATCGGCCGCTCGTCGGTCGATCTTTACGGCCAGCAGGTCGGCGGTCGGCTCGAGCACATGGCGTCGTTCTCCAAAGCGGTCGGCGGATGCCCCGCCAATATCGCCATCGGCACCGCGAGGCTCGGGCTGCGGTCCGGCCTCATCACCCGCGTCGGCGACGAGCAGATGGGACGTTTCATCCGCGAGCAGATGGTGCGCGAGGGCGTGGCCACGCAAGGCATCGTGACGGATGCGGAGCGGCTGACCGCGCTGGTGATTCTCGGCGTGCGCGACGAGGATTCGTTCCCGCTCATCTTCTACCGCGACAATTGCGCCGACATGGCACTCTGCGAGGAGGACATCGACGAAAGCTTCGTGGCCTCGGCGGGAGCGGTCGTGGTCACCGGCACGCATTTCTCCCGCCCCAACACCGCGGCGGCGCAGAAGAAGGCGATCCGCATCGCCAAGGCCAATGGCCGCAAGGTGGTGTTCGACGTGGATTACCGCCCCAACCTGTGGGGCCTGCTCGGCCATGCGGCGGGCGATTCGCGCYATGTGCGCTCGGACGCCGTCACCGAACACCTGCGGCCGATCCTCGCCGATTGCGACCTCATCGTCGGCACCGAGGAAGAACTGCATATCGCGGGCGGCTCGGAGGACACGCTTCAGGCCATCAGCAATGTCCGCGCGGCATCGAAGGGCACCATCGTGTGCAAGCGCGGCCCCATGGGCTGCGTGGTGTTTCCCGGCGACATCCCGGATTCGCTCGATTCGGGCGTGAAGGGTCCAGGCTTTCCCGTCGAGGTCTATAATGTGCTCGGCGCCGGCGATGCGTTCCTGTCGGGGTTCCTGCGCGGCTGGCTGAAGGACGAGCCGCTGGAGACGTGCTGCGCCTATGCCAATGCGAGCGGCGCCTTCGCGGTGTCGCGCCTTCTCTGCTCGCCGGAAATTCCGACTTTCCCTGAATTGCAGCATTTCCTCCGGCATGGCAGCCGCCACAAGGCGCTCCGGTTCGACCAGGACATCAACCACATCCATTGGGCGACGACCCGCAGGCCGGGGCCCGATACCCTGATGGCGCTCGCCATCGATCACCGGATGCAGCTCGAAGCGATGGCGAAGGAGGTCGGCGCGGCGGTCGAGCGCATCCGCGACTTCAAGGTGCTGGCCGTGGAGGCCGCGGCCCGCGTGGCGGATGGACGGCCGGGCTTCGGGATGCTGCTCGACGGCACCTATGGACGCGAGGCTCTCTTCCGCGCCGCCGACCACCCATTCTGGATCGGCCGACCGGTGGAATTGCCGGGCTCGCGGCCGCTCGATTTCGAGGGCGGCGGCAGTCTCGGCGCGCAGCTCATCGAATGGCCGGTCGGCCACACCATCAAGTGCCTCTGCTTCTACCATCCGGACGACCCGGCGGAGATGAAGGAGCGCCAGGAGCGCGAATTGCTGCGCCTTTACGATGCGGCGCGAAAGGTCGGGCGAGAATTGCTGGTCGAGATCATCGCCGGCAAGAACGGTCCGCTCAAACGCGACACGGTGGCCATCGTGGTCCAGCGTCTCTACGATCTCGGCATCAAGCCGGATTGGTGGAAGCTCGAGCCGCAGACCGACGCATCGGCATGGCGCGCCATCGGCGACGTGATCCGCAAGAACGACCCCTATTGCCGCGGCATCGTGCTCTTGGGGCTCGAAGCTCCTGAGGCGGAATTGCAGGCGGCCTTCGCGGCCGCGGTCAGCGAGACGCTGGTCAAGGGCTTCGCGGTCGGCCGCACGATCTTCAACGACGCGGCGCGGTCGTGGCTGAAAGGCGACATGACGGACGAGGCGGCGATCGCCGACATGGCGGGCCGCTTCCGCAATCTGGTCGAAGCCTGGCAGAACGTCGCTGGCACGAAGGGCCGCTAGCGTGGATCGCCCCATGTCCTTCACCGATGCCGATCTGCGCAGCGCCGGCCGTGCCATCGCCCTTCGCGACGAACAGGTCGAGGCCCTGCTCGTCGTGATGCGGGCGCAGAATCCGGCGCCCGCCCCCGCCCCCGTCGCCCCGCGCGCCTACGAGCGCGTGCGCTTCGACCTCGTGCACCTTCTCTGGTATGCGGGCGCGCTCATCATCATGGGGGCCATGGGCCTTTTCTCGACGCTCGCGTTCGAGCAGATGGGCGGACCGGCGCTCACCGTGACAGCCATGGTCTATGCGGCCCTGTTCACCGCCGGCGGTCATTATCTTTGGCATCGGCGTTCCCTCCCGACCCCCGGCGGGCTGATGATCACGGTGGCGATCGCCATGATTCCGCTCGCGGTCTTCGGTCTTCAAGATACGTTCGGGTGGTGGGACGCTGCCGGGCGCCCTGGGCGTTATCAGGGCTTCTACCTCTGGGTAAAAAGCAGCTGGCTGCCGATGGAGATCGCCACCATCGCGGCGTGTGTCGTGGCCCTGCGCTTCTATCCTTTCCCCTTCATCGTCGCCGTGATGGCGTTGGCGTTGTGGTTCATGTCGATGGATCTCACGCCCTGGATCACCCACGGGCGCGACATGTCCTGGTCGGAAACCTGGACGGCGCGGCGTGTCGTCTCGATGGCGTTCGGGCTTTTGATGATCGCGCTCGCGTGGTTCGTCGATCTGCGGCGCAACCAGCGCGGCGATTTCGGCTTTTGGCTGCACCTGTTCGGCCTCATGGCCTTCTGGGGCGGCCTGACCTTCGCCGAGAGTTCCACCGAATTCGGCAAGGCCGTGTACTGCCTCATCAATGTGGGGCTGATTCTCCTCTCGGTCTTCCTGATGCGGCGTGCTTATGCGGTCTTCGGCGCCGTCGGCGTGTCGATCTATCTCGGGCACCTCGCCAGCAAGGTGTTCGAGGATTCGCTCCTGTTTCCCTTTGCCCTGTCGTTCATCGGCCTCGGCATCATCGGAGCCGGGCTTGCGCTGCATCGCAACCGCCCCAAACTCTCCGCCTGGATGGCCGACAGTTTGCCCGCACCCCTCAAGAGGCTGCGCCCGCCACAGGCCGGCGGCGCCACACGATTGGAGCACGCATGAGCACGATCCGCCTCACCATGGCGCAAGCGATTGTCCGGTTTCTCGCGGCGCAGAAGACCGACATCGATGGCGAGATTCTGCCTCTCTTCGCCGGCGTCTGGGCCATCTTCGGCCACGGCAATGTGGCCGGCATGGGCGAAGCCCTCCACGGCATGCAAGACGCGCTTCCGACCTTCCGCGGCCATAACGAACAGGGCATGGCGCACGCGGCCATCGCCTTCGCCAAGGCCTCGCGGCGGCGGCGCATGATGGCCTGCACCACATCCATCGGCCCCGGCGCCACCAACATGGTGACGGCGGCGGCGGTGGCCCATGTCAACCGCCTGCCGGTGCTGCTGCTGCCGGGCGACGTGTTCGCCAATCGCCGGCCCGACCCGGTCTTGCAGCAGATCGAGGATTTCTCCGACGGCACGATCTCGGCCAACGATTGCTTCCGGCCGGTGTCCCGCTATTTCGACCGCATCGCGCGGCCCGAGCAGATCGTGCCGGCGCTGCAGCGCGCCATGAATGTGCTGACCGATCCGGCCGAATGCGGCCCCGTCACGCTGGCCCTGTGCCAGGACACGCAGGCCGAGGCCTACGATTATCCGGAAAGTTTCTTCGCGGAGAAGATCTGGACGCAGCGCCGCATTCGTCCGGATGTCGACGAACTGGCGAACGCGGCGGCGTTGCTCAAGGGCGCCGCCAAGCCGTTCATCGTCGCGGGCGGCGGCGTCTTGTTTTCGGGCGCCGACGGAACGCTGGCGGATTTCGCAGCCAAGCACGGCATTCCGGTGGGCGAGACGCAGGCGGGCAAATCCTCTCTGTCGCACGATCATCCGGCCAATCTGGGCGCCATCGGCGTCACCGGCGCCGCGGCGGCGAATGCGCTGGCCGAAGACGCCGATGTGGTGCTGGCGGTCGGCACGCGCCTGCAGGATTTCACCACCGGCTCATGGGCGCTGTTCAAGAATCCCAACCGCCGCATCATCGGGCTGAACGTCCAGACGTTCGACGCATCCAAGCATAATGCGATGCCGCTGGTATCCGACGCCAAGGTCGGCATGGAGGAGCTCGGCCGCGCTTTGCAGGGCTGGAAAGCGCCCGACGGGTGGACCACCCGGGCGCGCGACGAGAAGACCCGGTGGTTTGTTGAGTCGGCGCGCTATACCGATCCCACCAATGCCGAATTGCCCTCCGACGCGCAGGTCGTCGGCGCGGTTCAGCGCAATGCCTCGCCGAGCGACGTGGTGGTGTGCGCAGCGGGCGGGCTTCCGGGCGAATTGCACAAGCACTGGAAGGCGTCGACGGCGCTCGGCTACCACATGGAATACGGCTATTCGTGCATGGGCTACGAGATCGCCGGCGGCCTCGGCGTCAAGATGGCGGATCCGGACCGCGAAGTGATCGTGATGGTGGGCGACGGCTCCTACCTGATGATGAATTCCGAGCTTGCCACCTCGGTGATGCTCGGTCTCAAGCTCACCATCGTGCTGCTGGACAATCGCGGTTATGGCTGCATCAACCGCCTGCAGCGGGCGACCGGTTCGGAAAGCTTCAACAATCTGCTGCAGCACACGAAACACGTGGCGCTGCCGACGATCGATTTTGCCGCCCATGCGGCAAGCCTCGGGGCGAATGCCATGAAGGTCGGCAGCATCGCCGAGCTCGAGGCCGCCCTGAAGGCATCGCGGCAGGCGGATGTGACAACCGTCATCGTCATCGACACCGATCCGCTCATCGCCACCGATGCGGGCGGCCATTGGTGGGATGTGGCAGTGCCGGAAGTGTCGGTGCGCCCACAGGTGAACGACGCCCGCAAATCTTACGAAAAGGCCCTCGGCGCGCAGCGCGTGGGCGATTGATCACAAGGAAAGAACGACAACATGACGATCCGTATCGGCGCCAACCCCATCGGCTGGTCCAATGACGACATGCTGGAACTCGGCGGGGAGACGCCGCTGGAAGTGTGCCTTGCCGAAGCCCGGGAAGCAGGCTTCGAGGGCATGGAGCTCGGCAACAAGTTTCCGCGCGAGCCCGAGGCGCTGAAGAAGGCGCTGGCGCCCTTCGGCATGGCGTGCATCTCGGGCTGGTACTCAGCCGAGCTTCTGCGGCGCGACGCCGAGCAGGAAATGAAGGCCCTGCGGCTGCATCTCGATCTTCTCAAGGCCATGGGCTCGAACGTGCTCGTCTTCGCCGAGACCTCGAACGCAATCCACGGCGACCGTTCCAGGCCTCTGGCGCAACGCCCGGTCATGAAGAGCGGCGACTGGGCCGAATACGGCCGGCGCGTCACGCAGGTCGCCGAGCAGACGCTGAAAGAGGGAATCCGCGTCGTCTACCATCACCACATGGGAACGATCGTCGAATCCGAGCAGGATATCGACGCCTTCATGCAATCAACCGGCGAGGCGGCGCATCTGTTGCTCGATACCGGCCACGCCACCTGGGGCGGCGCCGATCCGGCAGCGCTCGCACGACGCTATCGCTCGCGCATCAGCCATGTGCACACCAAGGACGTGCGCAAGGCCGTGATGGAAAAGGCCAAGGCCGAGAACTGGAGCTTCCTCGATTCGGTGCTCGAAGGCGTCTATACGGTGCCCGGCGACGGCATGGTGGATTTCGTGTCCGTGTTCCGCGAACTGCCCGACTATCGCGGCTGGGTGGTGATCGAAGCCGAACAGGACCCGAAGAAGGCCAATCCGCTGCAATATGCCAAGATGGGCTATGCGAATCTGACCCGTTTCCTCAAGGAAGCCGGCCTGAAGTGAAGGGAATGTCGATGTCGAAGCTCCTCGTCAAACCGAGCGCTCCCGATGCGAAGGGGCGCGTGCATTCCATCACGCCGGCCTCGGCGGGTTGGACCTATGTGGGCTTCGATGTCTACCGCCTCAAAGCCGGGCAATCCGCCCATGAGGAAACGAAAGACCGTGAGGCCTGCATTGTCATGCTGTCGGGCAAGGCGCGGGTCTCGGCATCGGGTCAGGATTTCGGCGCCATCGGCGGGCGCGCCTCGCCGTTCGAGCCCGATCCCTGGTCGCTTTATGCGCCCGCGCGGTCCGAATGGTCGCTGACGGCGGAGACCGATTGCGAGATCGCGGTCTGCACCTCGCCGGCAGAGGGCAAGCTACCGGCCCGGGTCATTCGCCCCGAGCAGGTGGGACAGGAAACCCGCGGCAAAGGCACCAATATCCGCCATGTCCGCAACATCCTGCCCGAAACCGAGCCGGCCGAGAGCCTGCTGGTGGTCGAGGTGATCACGCCCTCGGGCCATTGGTCGAGCTATCCGCCCCACAAGCACGACCGTGATGCGCTGCCGGACGAATCCTTCCTCGAAGAGACCTATTACCATCGCCTCAACCCGCCTTCCGGCTTTGCGCTCCAGCGGGTTTATACGGACGACCGCTCGCTCGACGAGACGCTGGCGGCGAGCGACGGCGACGTGGTGCTGGTGCCGCGCGGCTACCACCCGGTCGGCGCGCCGCACGGCTACGAGCTCTATTATCTCAACGTGATGGCGGGACCGAAGCGGGTGTGGAAATTCCACAACGACCCCGACCACGAATGGCTGATGCGGGCCTGAACCGTCGCGCCGTCGCGCTTCGCAGTTTGGACACGATCCTGTCGGAGGGTCCGCGCCCCGAAAGCGCGCATCGCGTCAGTTCAGGATACTACCATGCCCCGTCTTGCCCTTCTCGTCGCCGGCCTGTTCGCCCTTCTCCAGGCCGGCTGTGCCGTATCCGGGGGCGTGAGCACCGCCAGCGTGACGGCGGAAGGCGATGCGGTCACCGTGCGAAGCAGCGACTGGGGCGGCGCGATCGCGTGCGGCGGCGGCCGACCCGGCGAGCCCCCTTGCGCGGCGGCATCTGCCCACGAGCCGACCTGGTGAGCCTGCGTGCCGTGCTTTCCTCACCCGCCACCGCCTGATAAAGCACCGCGATGACGTACAAGGTCGCCGCCCTCTACCAATTCGTGCCCCTGCCAGACTTCCGTGAGCTCAAGGTTCCGGTCGAGCGGTTCTGTGCCGATCTCGGCATCAAGGGCTCGCTCCTGCTGGCGAGCGAGGGCCTCAACGGCACGCTCGCCGGACGTCCCGAGGCGATCGACAGCTTCGTGGAAGAGTGCCTTTCGGGGCCGCTCTTCGGGGGGCGGCTCGACAATCTGGAGCTCAAATTCTCCTCCGCGGCCGAGATGCCGTTCCGGCGCCTGAAGATCCGCCTCAAGAAGGAAATCGTGACCCTGGGCGATCCTGCGACCGATCCGACGCGGCGGGTCGGGACCTATGTGGCGGCCGGGGAGTGGAACGCGTTGCTCGAAACGCCCGGCCTGGTTCTCGTCGACACGCGCAATCAGTTCGAGGTCGAGATGGGCACGTTCGCGGGCGCCATCGATCCCGAAATTCCCCGGTTCAGCGATTTTCGCGAATTCGTCGCGGCGAGACTCGATCCGAAGACGCACAAGAAGGTGGCGATGTTCTGCACCGGCGGCATCCGCTGCGAAAAGGCCAGCTCCTACATGCTGTCGCAAGGGTTCGAGGAGGTCTATCACCTCAAGGGCGGCATCCTGAAATATCTCGAAACCGTGTCCGAGAGCGAGAGCCGCTGGCAGGGCGAATGCTTCGTGTTCGACGAGCGCGTCGCGCTGGCTCACGGGCTCGTGGAGCGCAATGTCCAGGCAGGGCGGCAGCGCGATGAGTGAGATCGACGAGCTGACCGCCCGGATCGACACGCTGGAGATGCGGTTCGCCTATCAGGATCAGGTCATCGAGGATTTGAATCGCACCATCACCGAGCAGTGGAAGCAGATCGATCACCTGACCCGGCGGCTCGCCAGTCTCGGCGAGCGGGTGCAGGAGGCGGCCGACAATGCGGGCGGACCGGCAGCCCCCGAGCCGCCGCCTCCCCATTACTGAGCGCTGTCTCTCGGGGCAGGCTCAGCCCGGATGCGGGTCGTCCCGCGGGACGGCGTTGCGCGGTCTCGCATCCGACCCGTCACGTCCCCGCAGGATTTCCTGCCGCCATTCGATCGCAGCCGGGACCATCGCACAGAGCGCACCGCCGAACGCATAGGCGGCGATCGCCGCGACCCAGCCATAGGGCCATGCGAAATAAGCCGCTGCCGCGCCGCCGATCAATCCGCACAGGAACACCGACATCATGAGACCGGGTCTCCGACCAACGGCGGAGACTGCGCCGATCCGTCCATGCRTGCAAGCTCGGCGCGTTTCTGCGCGCGGAGTCCAGCTTCGGCCGCGCACTTGTCCGAATGGGCCGTCTTGTTGATCACCTGAAGGTTCGGCCCGCCCCAGAACGCCAGCAACTCGGGCCATGGACGGTCGCGATGCTCCGCCCAGACGGCGAAGAGCGGCACGCGATGATCGACTTCGGAGGTCTTCAGGAGCCGCTTTCCGGTGCCCAGGCATTTGTGCTGCTGGCGCCGCTTGAGAATGCGCAGATAGGCGGTGGGCGCGGCCCATAGCTTCCAGGCGGCCACACAGGCGGAGTGCCAGGTCGCGTTCTTGTTCGGCGCGCCGTCGCCCCACAGATCCGCGTGCCAGCCGAGGCGGTAGACCGGCTGTCCGCAAACGCAGCAATGGCCGGGTCCCAGAGCATATTTCTTCTCGCGATAGGGCGCGGGGGGAGCGCGAAACGAGGTCGCGAGATCGGCTTCCTTCGTGCCCAGTCGCCACACCCAGCCGTCCGGCGCACCGCTTCGGGAGGCCAACGCCCGACACAGGCGGTCCGCCAGCAAGGGACGGTGGCGCCAATAGGATTCGACGGCCAGTCGCTGTGTCGGGGGAGTGAAGGGCTGGCGCATCGCGTGGGCGAGGACGCAAGGGGGAAACACGTCCGTCAGCCGGCGCGCGAGGCGTGCGCGGGATCTGTCGTTCCTCTCGTCTCGCCAAGTGGACATCGTCGATAGAGCTCCGGCCATCAGCCGGCGGGTCTTCGCCGGGAGGCGAACGTCCCACAGCCTCGTTAAGGAAACACCAAGAGGGGCGGCGGCGCGTCAGGTGCTAGGAACCGGTCCCAGGGGCCTTGGCACCGCGTGGATGTCGTTCTCGCGGAATGCCTTCTGGACGGCGGTCAAAACCGCTTTCTTGATGCCGAATTGTTTGCCGGCGCGGGCCTTGAACTTGCCGCGAATGATCAGCGTGCCGTCCTCGACCGCCGAAATGCCCTGGCTCTTGAAGGTCTCCAGCAGATCGACCTTGAGCTCCGGATCGTCCGCGATCTCCTGACCGATCTTTTTGAACAGCTTGCGGACGAGGTCCACGTCGGTGTCGAACGCCACCCGGAACACCATTTTCTCGATGACCCAGCCGCGGCTGAAATTGATCACCTTGCCGATCTGGCCGTAGGGCACGCTCGCCAGCGCGCCGCGCGCGTTGCGCAGGCTCACCGAGCGAACGGAGATCTTCTCGACAGTGCCTTTGGCTCCGGGCGTTTCGATGTATTCACCGAGCCGGAATGCGTCGTCGATCAGGAAGAACAGGCCCGACACCACGTCCTTGACCAGGGTTTGCGACCCGAACCCGATGGCGATGCCGAAAATGCTCAGGCCGCCGATGATCGGCCACACGTTGATGCCGATGGCGACGAGGATCGTCAGGAGCGTAATGGCAACGATGCTCACCTTCACGACGCCWGTGATCAATGGGAGCAGCGTGCCGATGCGGGTGCGCGGCGCTTCCGCCTCCTCTGCCGATACGGTCACGCCCTCGCTCTGGGCCACGCGACTGGCGAACGCTCCCACGGCGTTCCACAAAAACGCCGCCGCCAGCGCGATCAGGCCGATTTCGACGATGGCGCGGGCAACGGCGCGCGCCTCGATGCCGAAAGCCGTCAGGAGAGGAACGCCCCAGAGAAAGATGAGCAGGCAGAAGATGCCGATGCCGATGATGAAGCGGACCGTCCGGCGCAAGGCCAGCGCCACGATGGAGACGTCGGGCGACAGGGTTCCGCGCTCGCTCCATCGCGCCACGATCCCGTCGAGATGCGGCGCGACCAGCACGAGCACCAGCGTCAGGAGAATCGCCAGCGGCGGGAGTTGTCGGCCGAGGGTGAGCCCGATCTGAAGCACCACCACCGTCAGGATCAGGATCGTGATGGCGATAAAGGGCCAGCTCGCCGCGACACGCTGGCGGACGCGAGAGCCGGATCCGGGGGTCGCGATGAGGCGGCGAACGACAAACCGATGCCGCCAATATGCATAGGCAAGAAGGGCCGTGACGGGAGCGGCGACGATCACGCTGCCGACGAAATCCCGCAATCCCGGGCCCGCCTGATAAATGCGCGCGGTCGCGCTGATGGCGATGCCGACGAACGCCCAGAGGATCGCGAGCGAGAGGAGGTCGCGAAAGCGCGGCGTCGCCGGCTCGGCGGGCGCGCTTGCCGGAATGGTCCCGCTCACCGGCGTCGGCCCAGGAAACAGCGCCAGCAAGGCAGACCGCATCAGGTAGAAGATCGCGATGGCGAAGACCCATGTCCTGAGYACCCGCCGAAGGTCGAGATCGCTGACGGCGAAGCGCGTGACGATTGCCATCACCAGAAGGGTGAGCGCGATGGAGGCGAGGATCACGACGCCCCGTTTCCAGCTTCCCGTATCGGGTTTGCGCGCATGGAGGATCGCCCGGAACATGACGATCAAGAGGTAGGTCGCAAGCGCGGTGCCCACAGCCAGGAGAGCGACTGAGCCCAGCGAAAGTCCCCTGGCGTCGATGGCGGCCTGGAAGGCCGACCATTCCTGGCCGATCGCGCGCAAGGCCGTCCAGCGGCCTGACAGGCCGCGTTCGAGCAATCCACTGGCTTCCTCCAGCCGCGCCACGATCTCGGTCGGGTCGCTCTGCGTCAGTTCCGTATCGGCCATTGCCTTCCCCCGCGTCGCCAACAGACGATAGCGGCCTTYTTCCTCCGCTTCCATACAAGCGTCGCCGTTTCGGCGCGAAGGGAGGGCCTRCAACGGACTTTCCGAGGGGCCGGTTTCGGCTTGGTGGTCGATCGCGAATGACGAGGCGCGGGGATGGGCCCCGCCTGACGTGACGCGCGTTCTCGCGCCGTGGTTTGACCGTGGATGGGAGCGGTCTGGCCCGTTTCTCCAAGCCGGAGGGCGTGTCCTCAGCCCATCCGCTTCCGCAACTCGCGAATAGCCGCAAAGGTCGCGATTCCGACCAGTCCACCGGCGATGCTCAAAGTGGCTTCACGCGGGACGTTCGGCAAAAAAGTCTCAATGATCGGCCGGAGCGCAAAAAAGCAGAACGCAAGAGCGCAGATTGCCAAAATGCCGCTCAGGATTTTTTGAGTCATGACCGGCCCGAACCTGAATTGATCATCTTCCCGGTAACCCGCCGGGGCGCGCGAGACAAGGCGCTCACCCTCACGCCGCGCCTTTCGACGAGATAACGCCAAGAATCTGCTGGGTGGCGATGTGGCGGCTCTACGACCTTGCAGCCGTCATAGATCGACTGGCTGGCGAGGAAATTTAACTGCTTTTTCAATGAGATTTGGCGCACCCGACACGATTCGAACGTGTGACCTTTGCCTTCGGAGGGCAACGCTCTATCCAGCTGAGCTACGGGTGCTTGAGGCGCAGGGCCTGTCGATTTCACTACCTGATTGAGGCGCGAAGGGCAACCTCCGACCGCGCGACGATGCCCGGGGGCGGCGATGATGCTTGTGAGATTGTTCTCCCCACCGATGCAGATCGTAAGCAAGTCTTCGGTTCTCAGGAATTTACGTCATGAGACCGTTTGATTTCGGACAATTTGATAGCTCTTTCGGGGTATTGCATTGGCAATCGACGCGTATTGACCGCTCAATTCAGGGGTTTACCGTAGAGTTCGTCAGTTTTTATTCTTAGCGTTCGAAAGAGTACGCCAGGCAAGTCGAAGCCGTTCCCTTCATGAGGCCGACCGCCGGCGCAGTTTGGGAGAATGTGATGTCGAAGAAAGATCCCGGTCGGTTCCGTTCAACGACAGGGCGCGCCGCCTGCGAATCCTTGAGACTGGGCATCGGGCGCGTGATGTTGGCGGCCTTGCTGCTTCTGGGCGGCAGCGTGGCAGCGACGGCGCAGACGGCTGCCGTTTCGAATTCCGCCCGCATCAATGCCGGCACGGTGGGGATCATTTCGGGCGGCGCGGACGGGACCTATATCCGCATCGCGGCGGATCTCGCCAACGTGCTCGACGGGGATGATCTGCGGGTGCTTCCGATGATCGGGCGCGGCTCGCTGCAGAACCTGCGCGACGTGATGTTCCTGCGCGGCGTCGATATCGGCATCGTGCAGATGGACGCGCGCGAACAGCTGAAGGCCGAAAACCTGCAGAACGACGCGGTGCGGAAACTGCGCTTCATCACCCGCCTCTACAACGAGGAAGTCCACATCCTCACGAGCCGCGACATCACCGATATCCGCCAATTGACCGGGCGCAAGGTCAACATCGACAAGGCGGGCAGCGGCACGAATCTCACGGCGCGGATCATCTTCGAGAAGCTCGGGGTCAAACCGGAGATCACCACCTTCGACCAGGGCTCGTCCTACGAGCGCCTGCGCTCGGGCGAAATCCAGGCGGCGGTTTACGTGGCGGGGCGCCCGGTTCGCGCCATGGCGGAATTCCAGGCCGACGGACGGTTTCATCTGCTGCCAATTCCGTTCGAGGGCGAGATCGCCGAAACCTACTTCCCGGCCCGCCTGACGAATGCCGATTACCCGCGCCTGATCGACGCCGACAAGCCGGTCGAGACGCTGGCGGTGGGAAGCCTGCTGGCGGTCTTCAACTGGCCGGAGAACACCGAGCGCTACAACCGGGTTCGCAATCTCGTCAACGCGTTCTTCTCGCGCTTCGACGAGTTTCTGCAACCCGGTCGTCATCCGAAATGGAAAGAGGTCAACCTAGCGGCGGAGGTTCCCGGGTGGCAGCGGGTGAAGCCCGCCCAGGATTGGCTCGATCAGATTGCCACCGGCGCCACCGGTGCGCAGCCGCAGGCCTTCGAGGCATTTCTCAATGCGCGTGGCGCAACGGTCACGCCGGCGCAGCGCGAAATCCTGTTCCGCGATTTTCTCAATTGGCAAACGGAGCGACAGAAAGCGGCGCGGGGACCTGCGCGTCAGAACTAGAGCGTTCTCGGGAGAAGGAGTGTTCCGGCTTTGCTCAAGAGAATGCGCCGTTCAAAAACAGGCCGACGACATGTTTGAGCGACTAAGAGGTCCGGCATGATTGGACGAAACTCTTCGACATTGCATTTCCCATTGATTGCAAGTTTGAGCGTGTTTCTGGCCGCGGGTGAATTGGGCGCGCAGACGCCAACGACCACGGCGCCCACCGACAAGGCCGAACCTGTCGTGAACCCGGACGAGATCGCCTCCTTGATGCCGCTGCTCGTGCCCATGCCCGAACAGAAGCGTCTCGCGGCCGAGTTGCGGGGGCTTCTGGAAAAGGGCGACACCAACGCCGCGTCCCAGAAACTGACCGTTGCCGTGGAGGTCGGCGCATTGGCGTCGATCCTCCTCGACTGGCTTAAATTTCCTGCTCTGCTGACGGCGCTGCAGGCGCTGCCCGATGATGGCGGCGACGCGGCTGCGGTCCCGAACGCGGCCCTTCCGGCGGGTCCGGACCCCGCCGCGACGATGGCGCTGACCGAGGCGCTGGAGCAGGAACGCGGGCGATCGGCGGCGCTTTCCGACGAACTGAGCTCCATGAAGGCGGATTTTCTCGCCTTGAAAACCTCGCGCGAGCAGGAGGTCGCGTCCGCCGCCGCCACGACGGACGATCTCACCGCCAGCGTCAAGCAACAGGCGGAGCGCGCCGAAGCGGCGACCCGGGAACTTGCCGGCGTTTCGCAGGAACTCGCCGCGCTGAAATCGCAGCGCGAGCAGCAGGCCGCGTCCGTCACGGCCGAGAGCCGCAACCTCGCGCAGGCCCTGAAAGCCCAGGAGGAACGGGCGAATGCGAGCGCCCGCGACCTCGCCCAAGTCAGCCAGGAACTCGCGGCGCTGAAATCGCAGCGGGAGAAGGAAGCCGGCACGGCCGCGGCGGGTGCTTCCGATCTGGCGAAATCGCTGAAAGCCGAGGAAGAGCGCGCGAGCAAGAGCGCGCGTGATCTGATGACGGCCACGAAGGAAATCGAAACGCTCCGCGCCGCGCGGGAGCGGGACGTCGTCTCCACCACCACCGCGATGGCCGATCTGCAGCAGGCCGTTGCCCGCGAAAAGGCACGCGCCGAGGACGCGCAGCGCGAGATCGAAACGCTGCGCAAGCTTCAGGGCACCCGCGCGACCCCGAGGATGTTCGGGTTCGAGCGCGCCTTGCCGACCGGTGTCCCGGACACCCCGTCGGAATCTCTCCCTGCGCCGCCGGCGACCGGCACTCTGGCCGCGCCCGCGGCGACCCCGCCACCGGTTCGCCCTGTGGCGCCGTCTCCCGCGGACGATCGCCTGACGGCCCGCGCCGACATGCTCTTTCGGGGCGGCGATGTGAGCGGCGCGCGCTTGCTGCTCGAGCGGGCGCAGGAGGCCGGCAACGCCCAGGCGATCTTCTTGCTGGCCGAGACATTCGACCCGAATGCGCTCGCGGCGATCGGTGCCGTCGGCATCCGCAGCGACCCGGCGCGTGCACGGGAACTCTACGGCCGTGCGCTGGCGCTCGGCATCGCCGCGGCGAGCGCGCGCCTGGAGGCGCTGAAATAGGTCGGCGGCCCGTCAGGCGTCGGCTGCGAGGCCCACCAGAATATCGACGAGCGGGTCCGCCGGATCGGCGAGGCCCGCGATGACGTCGAAATGGTGTGCGCCGGGGACGACTTCGACGCGGGCGGCGATCCCGGCTTTGCTCCATGATTCGACGAGTTGGGATGTCTGGCGGTGATACTCGCTGCTCTCGGTCTCGCCCACCACCGCGACAAGGCGGCCTTGCGGCGGCCTGAAAAGCGGACTTTGCCGGCGAGCCTCCTCGGGCGTTAGCCCGAGCGCCTTGTTGACCGATGTCGACACCAGCGGCGCCAGATCGAACAGGCCGGAAATCGGCATCCCGACACGGATCGGGCGGAGTGAACCGGTGCGGCGCGTCATCAGGCAGGCCGCCAGGTGCCCGCCAGCCGAATGGCCTGTCACCACGAGGGGGCGCCGTGTCCGTTCGGCCACGAAATCGGCGGCCCGCTCGATGCATGCGACGATCTCAGCGAGGGTCGAGCCCGGCGCCAGATCGTAACTCGGCACCGCGACCGAATAGCCGCGCAGATTGGCGCCCCGCGCCAGATGACTGGCGGAGGATTTGTCGAGCGCCTGCCAGTAGCCGCCGTGGATGAAGAACACCACGGGCGCTTTGCTGTCGGAATCCGGGTGGAAGAGATCGAGCCGCTGCCGTTCACCGGGACCATATGCGAGATCCAGTTCGCAGCGCGCACCGGCCCGGTACGCCGCCGCATCGCGGTGCCACGCGGCGATGTGCGTCGGGTGCTCGGGAACGCGCGCGCGGTTGTTGTACTGGGCCTCGAAATCGATGTCCCGCTCGGTCATGTGGCGCATCCGTTCAGACGTGGAGATAGCGGTCTTTCAGGCTCGCGTCGGCAGCGAGTTCGGCGCTGGTCCCGGTCCAGACCGAGCGGCCCTTTTCGATGATGACATGCCGGTCGGCGAAACGCGCCAGCGCATCCACGTTCTTGTCGATCACGAGGATCGACTGGCGTTCGTCCCTCAGCTTCTTGAGGCAATCCCAGATCTCGGCGCGGATCAGCGGCGCGAGGCCCTCGGTGGCCTCGTCGAGGATCATGAGCTTGGGATTGGTCATCAGCGCGCGTCCGATGGCGAGCATCTGCTGTTCGCCGCCGGACAATTGTGATCCGAGATTGCCCCGGCGCTCCCGCAGGCGCGGGAACAGGTCGTACACGGCATCGAGATCCCAACGGCGTGTGCCATGCCGCGCCGACGCCGTCGCAATGAGGTTTTCCTCGACATTCAGGGTGGGAAAAATCTGCCGGCCTTCGGGCACGAGACCGATCCCCGCCTGCGCCACGCGGTAAGGATCGCGTCCGGTCAGCGGGATGCCGTCGAACGCCACCGTTCCGCCCTGGGGCCGGAGAAGGCCCATGATGGCGCGGATCGTCGTGGTCTTGCCCATCCCGTTGCGTCCCAGCAACGTCACGACCTCGCCGGCCTGAATGTCGAGCGAGACGCCGAACAGAACCTTCGCGGCGCCGTAGCTCGCCTGGAGATCTCTGACCGAGAGCATCAGAGCGCTTCCTCGCCGAGATAGGCCTGCCGAACCTCCGCATTGGCGCGGATGGCCTGCGGCGTCCCGGTTGCGATGACGCGGCCGTAGACCAGGACGCTGACGCGGTCCGCCAGCGAGAAGACCGCCTCCATGTCATGCTCGATCAGCAGGATCGTGAGGCGGCCTTTCAGGGCGCGCAGGATCTCGATCACGCGCTGCGATTCGTCATGGCCGGTTCCCGCCAGCGGTTCGTCGAGGAGGAGCACTTTGGGGCGGGTCGCCAGCGCGATGGCAAGTTCGAGCTGGCGCTTTTCCCCGTGCGACAGCAGGCCCGCTTTCACCAAGGCGCGTCGGGCGAGCCCGACCTGATCGAGACATTCCATCGCCGGTTCGTTCAATGGCCGTTCCCCGGCCGCGTCGCCGAAAAACCGGAAGCTCGAACCCGAGCGCGCCTGGACGGCAAGGGCGACGTTCTCCAGCGCGGAGAAGCCCGGCAGGATCGAGGTGATCTGGAACGAGCGCGCCAGTCCGCGCCGGACGCGCTCATCGACGGTCAAGCTGGTGACGTCCTCGCCGCCGAGGCGCACTTCGCCGGATTCCGGCGGCAGAAGCCCCGAGATCTGGTGGATCAGCGTCGTCTTGCCGGCACCGTTGGGGCCGATCACGGCGTGCAACTCGCCCGCCTCGATCGACAGGCTCACGTCGTCGGTGACGACGAGCGCGCCGAACGATTTCCTCAAGGTTCGCAGTTCGAGCGCCGGGCCGGTCATGAGGCGCGCCGCCGCCACAGGCCCATGATGCCGCCCCGCGCAAACAGCACGATCAGGATCAACAGGGGCCCGAAAATCATCTTCCAGTTCTCCACCAGATGCGCGCGGCCTTCGTCCGGCAGCATGAACCCGATTCCATGCAGGATTTCGGGCAGGAATTCCTCGAGCAGCAGGAAGGCCGCGGCGCCCAGGATGGCGCCATGAAGCGTGCCGATCCCGCCCAGAACCACCATGAAGATCAGTTCGCCCGAGCGTTGCCACGTCATGTAGGCGGGGCTGACGAATTCGCTCTGATTGGCGAGCAGGCATCCGGCGAGGCCCGCCATCATGCCGCTGATGACATAGGCGACGAGCTGGTATGGGAAAGGCGAAAAGCCGATCGCTTCCATCCGCACCATGTTGTCGCGCGTGCCGCGCAGAACCCGGCCGAAGCGCGAAATCACGATGGCGCGGGCAAGTCCGTACGCGGCAAGCAGAGACGCGAAACAAACCCAGTAGAAAGCCGCGTCGTTCTCGATCAGCGCGCTTCCGGCGACGCGGCTGCGCTCGCTCAACGTCATGCCGTCGTCGCCGCCATAGGCCGCGAGGGATGTGGCGAGAAAGAACAGCATCTGGCCGAAGGCAAGCGTGATCATGATGAAATAGACGCCCCGCGTGCGCAGCGAGAGCGCCCCGGTGACAAGCGCGAAAAGCGCTGAGACGGCCAGCGCGACGGGGACCTGCACGAACAGGTCTTCCGATCCGTGGGCCGACAGAATTCCGACCGCATAGGCGCCGATGCCGAGAAAGGCCGCATGGCCGAAACTCACCAGGGCGCCGTAGCCAAGGATGAGATCGAGCGACAGGGCGGCGAGACCGAGGATCATCACGCGGGTCAGGAGCGACAGCACATACCCCTCGGCACCGGACGCCGCGGCGACGAAAGGCCCGGCGGCGAAAAGCCCGAACAGAATGACCGGCACGACGTCGAACCGCCGAACGAAGGCGAGCGCGCGGGGCGTTTGGGGGAGAGCGGTGTCGGACATGGCCATCCTAGCGTTTCGCCGGGAAAAGGCCGGACGGCCATAAGAACAGGATCGCGGCCATGAAGATGTAGATCAGCATGGGAGCAAGCGCCCGCCCCGTCTGGCTCGCGGTGGCGGGATCGAGAAACAGCCGCAGCAGATTGGGCGCGAAAGATCGGCCGACCGTATCCACCAGACCCACCATGAGAGCTGCCAGAAACGCCCCGCGGATCGACCCGATGCCGCCGATGACGATGACCACGAAAGCCAGGATCAGGATGTTGTCGCCCATGCCGGGTTCGACCGACAGGATCGGCGCCACCATGGCGCCCGCAAATCCTGCCAGCATCGCGCCGAAGCCGAACACGATCATGAACAGCCGCCGGATATTGACGCCCAGCGCCGACACCATGGGGGCGTTCGACGCGCCGGCGCGCACCAGCATGCCCACGCGGGTGTGATTCACCAATCCGTAAAGCACCGCCGCGACGGCGAGCCCCGCTGCGATGATGGCCAGGCGATAGACGGGATAGAGCAGCCCATCGGCGATCTCGACGGAGCCGGACAGCCATTCGGGGACGGGGACGTTGAGCGGCGCGGCGCCCCAGACGAACTTCACGCCCTGGTTCAGGAACAGGATGATTCCGAAGGTCGCAAGAACCTGATCGAGATGATCGCGGTCGTAGAGATGGCGGAAAATCAACGCCTCGAGCAGCAGGCCGACCGCAAGCGCCGAGGGCAGGGCGAGCAGAAGCGCGAAGCCGAAATTCCCCGTCCACGCGCTGAACCCCGCCATCAGATACGCGCCCACCATGTACTGGACGCCGTGCGCGAGGTTGATGAAATCCATCACGCCGAACACCAGCGTGAGACCCGCCGCGATGAGAAACAGGATAAGGCCGAACTGGAGACCGTTGAGGGTCTGAACGAGAAGAAGTGTCGGTGTCATTGGCGCTTGATCGAGTGCGGCAAACGCACCAACCGATGTTCTCTTGGTGATGGGCGAAACGGCGTATCGACGAAGGCCGCGCGGCTCCGGCGGGGCCGGAGGCCGCGAGGCCGCTGATCGTCAGTTGGTCGTGCATTCCTTGGCGTAGGTGTCGGTATAATCACCGAAGACCTTTTCGACGATCTCGGTCTGGAACTTGCCGTCAGGGCGTTTCGCGGCCTTCACCAGATAGAAATTCTGGACCGGGAACCCGTTGAGACCGATCTTGAAATCGCCCCGAAGCGATTTGAAATCGGCCTTCTTGATGGCCGCGCGCAACGCATCCTTGTCGTCGGTCTTGCCGCCCGTCGCCTTGAGCGCGCTGTCGATCAACAGGGCGGCATCGTAGGCGTGCATGGAATACGAACCCGGCACCGCGTTGTATGCTGCCTCGTAGCTTGCGACGAATGTCTTGTTTTGCGGGGTGTCGAGGTTCGGTGCCCAGTTGGAACCGCCGAGCATGCCCAGTGCCGCATCCTGCTGCGCCGGCAGGGTCGATTCATCCACCGTGAAGGCCGACAGGAACGGGATGCGGTCGGCAAGGCCCGCCGCGCGGTATTGCTTGACTAGGTTCACGCCCATGCCACCCGGCATGAAGGTGAAGATCGCATCCGGCTTCAGCGAGGCGATCTTCGCGAGTTCGGACTGGAAATCCAGATTGTTGAGCGGAACGTAGGATTCCTCCACGATCTCGCCCTTGTAATGCCGCTTGAAGCCCGCGAGCGCATCCTTGCCGGCCTGATAGTTCGGCGCCAGCAGGTAGACCTTCTTGTAGCCGCGGTCCTGCGCCACCTTGCCCAGAACCTCGTGGTTCTGGTCGTTCTGGTAGGAGGTTGCGAAGAAATAAGGGCTGCAGCTCTTGCCGGCGAGGTTCGACGGGCCCGCATTGGTGCTGATGTAGAAGGTCTTCGAATCCACGATGGGCTTGTGGACCGCCACCGCCACGTTGGAGAAGATCGGGCCGACCACGAAATCCACCTGATCGCGTTCCAGAAGCCCCTTGACCTTGGTCACCGCCACGTCGGGCTTGAGTTCGTCGTCGACGACGATGACCTCGACGTCCCGTCCCCCGAGCTTGCCGCCGAGATCCTTGACGGCGAGCTGGAAGCCGTCGCGCGCCTGCTGGCCGAGCACCGCGGAGGGTCCCGACAGGGTCAGCAGAAGGCCGATTTTCAGCTTGTCCTGCGCCAAGGCAGGCGAGGCTGCGAGGCCGAGGGCGGCCGCCATGCCGAGGGTCTTGTTGGTCAGGTTCATTCTCGTCTCCCGCATTCCCGTCTCCCGAGTGTGGTCCCCGCGCACGGTTTACCGCGCGGCGCATTTTCATTCGCGACCAGGGGTCGCCATGGTCGGCGCCCATCTAGCCGCAATTCGGGCCTTCGGAATACTCCCATTCGGGGGAGTGTCGTGGCAGGGTCCGATCGCGGCCTCGCGGAGCCGAGCCAACCCATAAAGAAAACGCGACTTTCCTCAAGCGCGATATCGAGGCGTCGCCCGTCAGGAGAGGGCTGCCCGCGCGCCGGAGGGGGGTGGCGTCGCCCGGGCCGATCTGCCGTTCGCCAGAACGTGCGGATGCAGAGCTCCCCGCTCATCCGTCACCATGGTGGGCATGAAGTGGTCCCGATAGCGCTCGGCGACCGGCAGCGTGGGCCTGTAGAGGGGCCCCAGCGGTTGCGTGGTGGTGACGTAGGTCAGGGTCTCGTTCCGATGCGGCACGAGGTTGCGGCGGTTGTGGACGAGGTGCGGCACGCAGAGACGGGCGGCGTTCGCCAGGGAGGCGACCATCTGGCGTGCCGACAGCGCGGCGCGATACGTCCGGTAGAAGCCGAGGCTGTGGCGAAGGATATCCCGGTTGTGCCCTCCGAGCTTCTCCATGTTGCGAACGAAGGGCACGACTGCCTCCAGGTCGTCGACCGGCCGGGTCATCAGCGTGAAGCCGTCCATGTCACGCAGCTTGGCGTGGGGCATGAAGCGACCTTCGTCGGCGCAGCTCTGGAAATAGGGCGTGCCGAGGAGCGGGATGGTGAGGCTGAGAAAGGCCGGCAAGGGAATCGACGGGGTCTCGAGGATGGTCGCCAGTTCGCGCCCCATCGCATCGAGGCGCTGCGTCGAGGGGTCGAAGATCAGCCCGTACTGGAACACGATCCCCGCCTCCAGGCAGGACTCGATCATGCGGATCTGCGGCTGGATGAGATTCTGCTTCTTGTTATAGACCTTGATCTGATCCGAACTGAGACTCTCGATTCCCGAGAACAGACCGAGGCATCCGGCGTCCCGGGCCGCCGCGAGGTTGTCGCTGTCGGCGAAGAAATCGCCCGTGACGAGAGCGATCCATCCCGGCACGACGCCTTCGCGGCGCAGGTCGCGCAACAGATCGAGCTTCTGGCGGAAGAACGCGCGGTCGTTGCCGTAGAAATTGTTGTCGACGAACAGCAGGATCTTCTTGCGGCGATAGGACCGGATCTGCCGCTCGATCGCCGCCAGATCGTAGGGGCTGTAGGCCCGGCCTTCTCCGGTCAGCGCGCAGAACGAGCAGCGGAAATTGCAGTAGCGGCTCGATTCCACGTAATTCACGGGCCCGCCCCAGGCCAGCAGATCGAAGCGCGGCTCATGGCGGGGCGACACCGCCTGTTCGCCGAACACCGCGGCCGCGATGTCTTTCAGTTCCTCGACATCCCCGTGGCAGGCGTAGTCGAAATAACGCTTTGCGAAGACCGGCAGGTTGCGCACCGGAGGACCGCCCGCCACCACCACGCAGCCGGGCGAGAGCGTTCGGACATAAGCCGTGAGTTGCTTCATGCGATCGAACGACGAGGTCACGCCCGTCAGCACCAGCATGTCGGGCCATCCGAGCGCTTTCTCGTCCAGCAGCGGTCCGCTGTGGAACTCGCTGTAGATCCTCACCTCGACATTGTGCCTGTCGAAGGCGCCTGCGAGAAATGCGTGGCCGACGCCCTGCGGCACGAAATGGGGACGACCGCGCGGATTGCGGGTTTCGTCGAAATGCGCCAGCACAACGAGAACGCGAGGCCTGCGATCACGCGCTTTCCACACGCGACGCCTCCATCAATTCGCGCCATTCCGACGCCCGCGCGGGAAGAATGCGCCGCAACAGGCTGGCGGCCGTGAGGTCGTCGCCGGTGATCGGGGAGCCCGTCGCCCGCAGGCGTTTCAGCGCCTCGCAGCCATCGACCGGCATCTCCCACCGGATTGCTTCCTGAAGCGCGCGACGCCACAGATGCGCCGCCCTTGGCAGGTGGCCGCGTGCGAAGGCCAGATCGCCGCCGCAAAGGCATGCGCGCGGCCGTCCGATCGGATAGACGCGCGCAAAATGCTTCAGTTTTGCATGCGCGGTCTTGGCGAGCGTTCCGCAGATGTCGCGGACCGGCGGCGCGTCCGAGCCGCCCGCGTGATCGGACGCGGCCGTGAAGACCGCGCTGAGCGCCGGCAGGGTGCGCGACTTCATCGCCGGATTGATCGCTGCCAGATAGGAGCCGGCGCGGTCGAGCCAGTCTCGCGCCTCCGCGTCGTCGGTGCGCGCGAAGGCATCGACCGCCAGATAGGCGGCGGCCTCGAGCCGATGGATCATCTCGAGGCCGGACGAATGCTCCTCCACGAGTTGGCGCAGCTCGGCGAGACACGCGCCCGCCGCTTGCGTGTTGCCCAACACCAAATAGCCGCGCAATCCGGCGACGAGCCCGCAACCGAGCACCTGCAGGTCATCGCGCCTTTTTCCCGTCGAGCGGATGGATTCCACGAGTTCCACCCACGGCGCTTCGCCCGCATAGATCGGCGTCAGGAACCATGGGCTCGTGATGGTTTCCAGGCTGACCGCGATCTCCGACCAACGGCGCCAGTCCCCCAGGCGCGTGGCGTCGTCGAGTCCCGCCTCGAAATGTTGCCGCGCCGCGCGCCAATCCGCCACGCTGGTCTCATAGAGACCCGTGAGAAGACGGACTTCCGAATCCGTCGCCGGGCTTGCGACGCGCTTTGCCACGCGCGAAGCAAGTCCCAGATAGGTGCGGGCCTGGCGGCGCAGCGGGATCACGCCGCAGATGGCGCCGAGGCTCGCGTAATTCACCGCCAAGACCGGCGTCAGGCGGGGATAGCGTTCCGCGAGATTGGTGGCGCGCAAGGTCGCATGCAGCAGGCGGGCCTTCTCGCTCCGGAAGTAATAGATCCGCGTGAGGTGCTGGTGAGCCTTGGCGGCGCGAAGAAACGGGTCGTCGGGGGGAATCGAGCGCGCGACGTCGGCGGTGTCGATCCAGGCGGTGACCGGCCGCCGCAGGCGCCGAATCGCCAGGCGAAAAATCTGCTGGACGAGGTCCGCCGCGAGCCCCGGCGCTGTCCGGGGCAGCGGCAGGTCGAGAAGCCGCAGGCCGTTCTCGTATCCCTCCAGGGCCGCATCGACTCTGCCGAGATTCACATGAGCTTCGCCGATCAGCAGGTGGGCGATGGCCCGGCGAAGCGGCGGAATCGCCACGTGATCCTCGGCGGCGATCTTCAGGAACTCCTCGGCGTGGGCGATCGTGGCGGCGTTGTCGAACTGCCGCAGGCGCAGCTCGGCGACCTGGTCGAGGTAATCGAACACCTTGGCCCGGTTGCCGGCCCGCTGCCACTGGCTCAGGACGTAGGACAGGGTCTCGGTTTCGAGCGGCCCTTGCGCTTCGTGTGCGCGCGCAATCGCCGAATGAACCTCGCGCCGATGTTCGAGCAGCATGCTTTCATACACCACATCGCGGATGATCGCGTGGCCGAGGGCGAGTCGGTCGGGCGCGTGGGCGGCCCGCTTCAGCAATTGACGGTCGAGCAGGCTGCGGATGCAGGCATCCACGTCGATCTTCGCCGCCCCCACGATGTCGATGATGCCCAGATCGCGCGCCGAAAAATCGCTCCCGGCCGCGCTCGCGATCTTGAGCAGAACCTGCTCGTCCGGCGGCAGCGCATCGGTGCGGCTGAGGATCGCGGCCCGGGCCGATTGGGGCAACGCCACCATCGCACGCTCATCGGGCACCGGCACCTCGCGGCGGATCGCGGGCTGCTGCTGATCGATGACGCGGCACAATTCCGCGACGAAGAACGGGTTGCCGCCCGTATGGTCCCAGATGAGCTCGCGCGTGGCGGCCGGCACGTCGGCGACTTTCAGGGAACGCCGCACCAGCTCCAGGGTATCCTGCTCGTCGAGCGGCTGGACATCGAGTCGCGCATAAGCCTCGGAACCCAGGATATCGTCGCTCACGGCCGGATCCCGCGTCGTCAGCACGATGGCGATGCGCTCGGGATCGCGGACGAGATCGGCGATCAGCGCGCGCGAGGCGCCGTCGATCCAATGCAAGTCCTCGATCACCATCACGGTTCGAGTGGAAACATGCGGGTCGAGAAGGATATCGCGCAGAAGGCGGCGCAGGCTGTCGGAACGGGAACTGCCGGACAATTGATCGATCGGTGCGCTCTCGGCGGGACCCAGGTCGAGAAGATCGCGAAGCAGCGGTGTGAGCCGCAGCAAGTCCTCTCGTTCCCTCAGACGTTCACTGATCGCCGCCAGCGCATCGGCGCCTTTTTCGTCCTTCAGCCCGAGCTGGCTGCGGATGATCGACCGGAAGGCAAAATACGGACTCGCCCGCTCGATGTCGTCGGCCGCGCCATAAAGGACGCGGACATCCCGCGCGCGGCAGCTCGCCATGAAAGTCTCGACGAGAGCGGATTTGCCGATTCCGGCTTCCCCCACGATGACCAACGGTCGCGGATGAGGCTGGTCGATCCGGTCGAGCACGGCGTCCAGGGCCTTTCGTTCCGTGGCCCGCCCTACGAGCTCGTTGGCCTCGTGGCGGCGGCCCTCCTCGACCGGATGAAGGGCCACGAAGCTGCGGATGGCCACGCGCAGGCCCGGAACCTGGATGGGCCATGGCCCCTCGAAGACCGCGAAATCGCCTGCCGCGGCCGCCGTGGTGTCGTCCGTCAGGATGCGGCCGGCCGCGGTGGCTGAGAGCCGGGCGCCGCGATTCACCGCTTCGCCGATAACCGTGTATTCGGCGCGATGGGGCGCACCGATGGCGCCGCAAAAGGCCTCGCCGGTGGCAATCCCGATCGACAACCGCATGCCTTCGTGTCGATGGCCGGATTTCAGTGAAAGAGCCGACAGCACGGCCCGTCTCGGATCGTCCCGATGGGCGCTTCCGGGCAGGCCGAAGACGACGAGTACGCGCAGGTCTCCGTCACATATGTCGATCCTGAGAATCTCTCCGTCGAAGCGGTCGATTTCGGCATGAAGGCCGGCGAGGGTCCGGTCGAGCAGCGGAAGGTCGTCGATCAGGCCCGGCTCGCCGAGCCTGATGAACGAGACCGTGATGGTGCGCAATTCCCCGAGCCAGCGCGAGAGCGACGATGCGAGACGGGTCCGCAATCCGGGCAACAGGTAACGTTCGGGATCGATCGTCGGGGGCGGCCGTGCCTCCGGCGCCTGGAACGAGGGCGTCGCGGGCGGTACGTCGACCGTCAGGAGACGCACCGAGGCGTGATCCGTCGGGGCACCCTCGGCGTGGGAATCGAGATGCGTCCAGGTGTCGTCCGAAACCAGGATCTCCCCGCTATCGGCGAGCGCCGTGCATCGCAGAACTTGATCGTAGGCCGGTCCTGTGAGGATGACACGCCGGGTTTCGGCTTTCGCCATCACATGCAGCAGGTGCGTGGTGCCGGCAGCCACCCCGGAGCGGATCGTCAGAACATCGCTCCCGACCTTGTATCCGCCTGCCCGCTTGTGCAGCACCTGCGCGCAATAGCAGGCGCGCCAAGCCGCAAGGACCAGGTCCTGGGACGGGTCGACCCTCCAGCCGGCGACGACGGAATCGCCCTCATAGCTGAGGACGTGGCCACCCTGCTGCTCGATGAGCGTCACGAGCCGCGTCACGAATGTATTCAGGACTTCGCTGATATGTTCGGCGCCCGCGCCGCCACCGTCGCGTGAGAGTTTCGCGGTCAGCCGGGTGAAGCCCGAGATGTCAGTAATCATCAGGGCGCCGGAATGCACCTCACGTAACGGTTGGTCCGTTTGTTGATCGTATTCGTCAGACCAGTCGAGAAGTGTACCGGGAACAAAACGGGTAAGACTGACTGACGATGAATCAAGTTTCATCAAGTCATCCCCAAAGCCGGGAAGTTATGATACCATCACTTACCAGCCCAAATAGATAGGGAAAATTGGGGTAGGTTGATGTTCGCCAACGGGGTCAGCCGCCGCGATCTACTGGCCATTCTGGGGTCCGGAAGTCTCCTGGCGGGACTTCCCTCCTGCGCCCATCTCCCCTCCGACCAAAGCGTGTGCTCGCCCGATCCGCGCAAGGGCGACCGGGACCAGCCGCTGACGATCGATGCCCACGCGCATGTGTTCAACGCGTCGGACGTGCATGTGAAACAGCTCCTCACGCAGGTGATCGTGCGCGATCCGAAATACAGGGCGATCATCGAAGGCCTCAGCGACGTTCTGCACAACATGCTGTGGACGCTGACGCCCGACCAAGCCAAGGAAGCACGGGCGCTGGCGCGGATCAGGGAGGCGCTGGCATCCTGCGCGACGCCCAGTGCAGCAGGGCAGGACCAGGTCGCGGCGGTCGCCCGGGAACTCCGGCAGGAAGCTTACCGGGACACGCTTCTCGACCTCCGCAATACGAACAGGCGCTTCATGGGGCCGTCGGCCTCGCGGCGGTTTTTCGACTTCGACGCCCAGTTGGACGCGTTTCCGGCGGATGCCGAAACCTATTTCGACGGCCCGGCGCCGCGCATGCTCTCATCGATTTCCCGCGGGCGGGACCGAAGCCTCAATGGCGTCCTCTACTTCATGATCCGGCAGGGCCAGTACCGGTGTGTGAACTGGATCGACTATGTGCGAACCATCGGCACGGGGCCGAAGCGGAATGTCGATCTGGCCGTCGCGCATCTTCTCGATTTCGATTGGCCGCTCGATGGAGGAAATCCGACGAAGACCAGCGTCCAGCAACAGATCGGCCTCACGTCGCAGATTACCGTGCTGTCCCAGGGACGAGTCCACGCCTTCGCGCCGTTCGACCCGATGCACGCCGTGATGCATGCGGAGAGGCGCGAGTCAGGCCGCTCTCCGCTCGGTATCGTGCAGGACGCCGTGAACCATCAAGGCTTTATCGGGGTCAAGATCTATCCGCCGATGGGTTTCGCACCGTACGGGAACGCGGAGATCCAGCAGGCGAATCCGGATTTCTGGCAACGGACCTGGCTTCCGGACAATCTGAAGTCGGTGCCGAATCTCGGTCTTCGGATCGATGAGAAGCTCGCGGAACTCTATGAATGGTGCGCGCGGGACGACGTGCCCATCATGACCCACACGAACCAGTCCATGGGCACCTGCGTCGAGTACGATGAACTCGCCACGGCGCGGCACTGGAGACCTGCGCTGCGCCTGTTTCCGGGTCTGCGCGTCAATTTCGGGCATTTCGGCGAGACCGATCCGGTCGAGGACCAGAGCCAGCAATCCGCCGAACACTACATCGACCTCATGCGGCGCAAGGGCCGGCCCGGCGAGAATCTCTATGCCGATTCGGGCTATTTCAGCGAGGTCCTCGACAAGCCCGACGAGTTGCGCACGAGGCTTGGCACCCTGCAGCGCTATTCGCTAAAAGTGGGCTCGGCGTCGCTCTACGACCGGCTGATGTTCGGCACCGACTGGACGATGACAAGCCTGCTCGGCCACCGGGTCAAAACCTACCTGACCCGCTTCGAGACCGTGTTCGACCTTCTTGACCTGAAAAAAGACCCTGTCTCCGTGAGCGACCGCTTCTTCGGCTGGAACGCGGTGTCGTTTCTCGGTCTGCGACAGGGCGAGGCCAACCGCCGGCGCATCGAGGCGTTCTACCGGGCGAACAGCATCCCCACGCCGCTCTGGATGCGGAAGGTGGACGATCCGCGTTATGCGTCGGTGCCGGTTTCCTGAACGATGAGGACCGCGCCAACCCGGTATCCCTGACGCCCGGTCCTGTTCTATAGGGACACGGATATTCACCGTGGACAGGATGATCGTGGACCAAGCAAGACCCGAAGGTCTCTATGGCGTGCCGCCGGACGACCTCGCCGAACGACCCGCAGGAGCCCTCCAATTCTCCCCCCTGATGCCGGGGTCGGAAAGCCTGGAGGCGCAGGCCGACGGTTCGCTTGCGGCCATGACGATGCTGGCGCCTCCAGGGACGATCGAGCGCCGCTACGCCATTGCGCACGCATTGCGGGCGCTGATGGCGGGTGGACGCCTGACCGTGCTGGCGCCCAAGGACAAGGGCGGTTCGCGGCTCGGCAAGGAGCTCAAGGCTTTCGGCTGCGAGGTCTTCGAGACCGCCCGTCGCCATCACCGGATCTGTGCGGGGGAGCGCCCGCAAGCGCCGGTCGGACTCGAGGCGGCGATGGAAGAGGGCGCACCGCGTTTTCTCGCCGATCTCGGCCTGTGGTCGCAGCCTGGGATTTTCAGCTGGAACCGCGTCGATCCCGGAAGCGCGTTGCTGGAGCAGCATCTCCCCGCCCTGTCGGGACGGGGCGCCGATCTCGGCTGTGGCATCGGATATCTGTCGGGACCGATCCTGCGATCGCCGGAGGTTCAGCACCTCACCCTCATCGATGTCGACCGGCGGGCGGTGGAAGCGGCGCGGCGCAACGTGCAGGACCCCCGCGCCGAGATCCGCTGGAGCGACGTCCGCGCCTCCGATCCGCGTCTGGCATCGCTGAATTTCGTGGTGATGAACCCGCCATTCCACGATGGCGGCGCCGAGGACCGGGCGCTCGGCGTGAGCTTCATCCGCCGCGCCGCCGAGATGCTGCGCACGGGCGGCTCCTGCTGGCTCGTCGCCAACCGTCACCTGCCCTACGAGGCCGAATTGAAGCCTCTTTTCAAACGCGTCATCGTGATTGCGGAGACGGGAGGGTACAAGATCTTCGAGGCGCGCAAATGAGCAAGCTTCCCACCACGCTCCGCCTGGACAGGCTTCTGGCCAATCTCGGCTACGGGTCGCGCCGCGAGGTTCAGAACTTGGTGAAATCGGGCCGCGTGACCCTCGACGGTGAAGCGCTCGACGACCCCGACCAACGCCTGGCGATCGCGCCGGAGCTGACGGCGCGGGTCCGCATCAACGGCAAGCCGCTAGATCCGCCGCCCGGCCTCGCCCTCATGCTCCACAAGCCGCTCGGCGTGACCTGCTCGCACAAGGAAAACGGGCCGCTGGTCTACGATCTGCTGCCGGAGCGTTGGCGTCGCCGCGACCCGGCCATTTCCACGATCGGCCGCCTCGACAAGGAAACTTCGGGTCTCCTGCTGCTTACCGATGACGGCGCGCTGCTGCATCGCATCATCGCACCGCGCAATCATGTGTCGAAGCGCTATCGCGTGACGCTCGATCGTCCGTTGCGCGGCGACGAGGCCGACATTCTTGCATCCGGCACGCTCATGCTGGAAGGCGAGGACAAGCCGCTCCTGCCGGTGATCATGGAAAAACTGTCGGACAGGGAGGTCGCCGTGACGTTGACCGAAGGACGCTACCATCAGGTCCGGCGCATGTTCGCCGCCATGGGAAATCACGTCACGGTTCTGCATCGCGACCGCATCGGCGGGCTCGACCTGCCGGAGGATCTCGGTCCCGGCGAATATCGCCTCATGGGCGAGTCGGATCTCGCCCGGGTGCTGCCGCCGAAAATCCCGCCTGACGCTTAAGCGCCCCGCAGGAACGGATTTGTTTTCCGCTCCGCCCCGATGGTGCTGGTGGGTCCATGGCCGCAGATGAACGCCACGTCGTCGCCAAGGGGCAGGAGCTTGTCGGTGATGGAGCGGATCAGCGCGGCGCCGTCGCCGCCGGGAAGGTCGGAGCGTCCCACCGAACCATTGAACAGCACGTCGCCCACGAGCGCGAAGCGCTGATCGGGCGCGACGAACACGACGCTGCCGGGCGAATGGCCAGGGCAATGCAGCACATCCAGAGTGAGATCGCCGACCGTGACCTGGTCACCCTCCGCCAGCCAGCGATCGGGCATGACATTTTGCGCCTTCGCGATGCCGTAGGCGCGGCCGGTCTCCGTCAGATGATCGAGCATTGGACGATCCGCCTCGTGCGGACCCTCAATCGGAACGCCAAGCTCATCCCTCAGCTCCGCGGCGCCGCCCGCGTGGTCGATATGGCCGTGCGTCAGCAGGATTTTCTCGACCTTGACGCCGTTCGTGGCGATGGCGTCGCGGACGCGTTCGAGATCGCCGCCCGGATCGACCACGGCTCCCACCTTGGTCCTGTCGGACCACAGCAGGGTGCAATTCTGCTGGAAGGGCGTGACCGGGATGATAGCGGCGCGGAGATCTGACACGATGCTGGTCCTTACCAATTCTGCTGGATGACCACATACAGCAGCACGGTCCCATGTGCAGCCCCTCCCCGTCGGCCAGCGTCCCTTGACCGCGCTTCTCCCAGGTTCTCATAGTCCGGCGGAGAATCACGAGGAGCACGCCATCATGGAAACCAGAGCCGCCGTCGCCTGGGAGGCCGGTAAGCCGCTGACAATCGAGACCGTTCGGTTGGAGGGTCCGCGCGCCGGCGAAGTGCTCGTCGAGATCATGGCGACGGGCGTCTGCCACACGGATGCGTACACTCTGTCGGGTCTCGATTCCGAGGGAAAGTTTCCGGCCATTCTCGGACATGAGGGAGCCGGCATCGTGCGCGAAGTGGGCGCGGGCGTCACCACGCTGAAGCCCGGCGATCACGTGATCCCGCTCTACACGCCGGAATGCCGCAGCTGCAAATCCTGCCTGTCCCGTCGCACCAATCTCTGCACGGCCATCCGCGCCACCCAGGGGCAGGGCGTCATGCCCGACGGAACCAGCCGGTTTCGCTGCGACGACGCGCCGGTGTTCCACTATATGGGCTGCTCGACCTTCGCGAATTTCACCGTGCTGCCGGAGATCGCCCTTGCAAAAGTGCGCGAGGACGCGCCCTTCGACAAGATATGTTACATCGGCTGCGGCGTCACGACCGGCATCGGCGCGGTCATCTATACGGCCAAGGTGTGGCCCGGCGCGAACGTTGTGGTCTTCGGCCTCGGCGGGATCGGCCTCAATGTCATCCAGGGCGCCCGCATGGTCGGGGCCGACAAGATCATCGGAGTCGACATCAATCCCGCCAAGGTGGAGATCGCGAAGAAGTTCGGCATGACGGATTTCATCAATCCGCGCGAGATCGGCAACGACAAGGTGGTTCAGGCGATCGTGGATCTCACCGGCGGCGGCGCCGATTTCTCGTTCGATGCGACCGGCAATACCGATGTGATGCGACAGGCGCTGGAATGCTGCCATCGCGGCTGGGGCGAGAGCATCATCATCGGCGTGGCCGAGGCCGGCAAGGAGATCTCGACACGGCCGTTCCAGCTCGTCACCGGACGCGTTTGGAAGGGAACCGCCTTCGGGGGCGCGCGGGGCCGCACCGACGTGCCGAAGATCGTCGACTGGTACATGGACGGCAAGATCAACATCGACGACCTGATCACCCATACGATGCCGCTGGATGAAATCAACACCGCGTTCGATCTCATGCACGAGGGCAAGTCGATCCGCTCCGTCGTCATCTACTGAGCGGGAGAGACATTTGCCCCTCGAAATTATCTCGCAGGCGCGAAGCTTCGGCGGCACGCAATTCGTCTATCGCCATCAATCGCTGGAGACCGGAACGCCGATGCGCTTCTCGGCCTTCGTGCCCCCGCAGGCCGCGCACAAGCAAGTGCCGGTGGTGTGGTTCCTGTCCGGGCTGACCTGCACGGAGGAGAATTTCACCACCAAGGCCGGCGCGCAGCGCGTCGCGGCCGAACTCGGCCTGATGGTGATCGCCCCCGACACCAGCCCGCGCGGCGATGCCGTTCCGGACGATCCGGACGGGGCTTACGATCTCGGACTTGGGGCAGGGTTCTACCTGGATGCGACCCGCGCGCCATGGGCCGCGAATTACCGCATGTGCTCCTATCTGGAGCGGGAATTGCCGGCCTTGGTGGAAGCGGATCTTCCGGCCAACATGGAACGGCAGGGAATCACCGGACACTCCATGGGCGGGCACGGCGCTCTCACCATCGCGCTGCGCAATCCCGACCGCTTCGCCGCCGTCTCGGCTTTCGCGCCCATCGCGTCGCCGATGCGTTGCCCCTGGGGTGAAAAGGCTCTCTCGGCCTATCTCGGCCCCGACAAATCCGCATGGCGCTCCTACGATGCCTGCGCGTTGATCGAGGACGGGGCGCGGGTGCCGGAAATTCTGGTCGATCAGGGAACGGCCGACGGATTTCTCAAGGAGCAGCTCAAGCCGGAGCTTCTCGACGCAGCCTGCCGCAAGGCCGGTATCGATCTCCGGCTTCGCCGGCAGGAGGCGTACGATCATTCGTACTACTTCATCGCAACCTTCATGGAAGATCATCTGCGCTGGCATGCCCGGAAACTGTTGGGATAGAACGATCCCGAACAAGTTTTCGCGGCGTGTTCGAGCGCACAGCCAAGCTCCTTCCGCAGAGGAATAATCGGGCCGAACGATAGAGTGTAGCTTTTCGGCGATAAAACGGCTAGGAAGCGCTTTCATCGACGCGATATCGCCAGAGGCTCGAGCATGGAACAGACCCGCGAACCCATCTTCACCCCGGATGCCGGCAAACTCGTCGGCAAGGCCGTCGGCATGACGCAGGCCGCGCTCGCGTCCGATGCCGGCAAGGCGGTCCGCAGCGTCATTGCGCAGGGGCCCGACGGCCTCATGCAGCACCTGTCGCAGGCGGCGCAGAAGCACACCCACGACCCGATCACGCAGGCGCGGCTGCTGCTGGCCGAGCAGAGCCAGAATTTCGACGTGATGCGCAGCGCGATCGGCAAGATCGGGACGTCGCTTTCCCACCTCAACGAGAGCGAGCCGCAGGCCCAGCATCCCCACGCGACGGCGCTTCTGAACGCCCAGGCCGAGGCCATCCAGGGGCTGACCCTCCTGGTTCTCAAGGGCCAGCAGGTGCAGGCCGAACTCATCAACGCGGTGGACGGACAAAGCGTGCGCGCGACCTCCGCCGGCATGCCCAAATGGATCTATTACATGATGGGCGCCATGATGGTCTGGAGCATGCTCGGGATGATCTTCTAGCCTGCCCGTCAAATCTGGCACCAATTTCGCCAGACCTGCAGGCGCCCCAAAAGAACTTGCCGCTTCGGCGATTTTAACTATCGTTTTCGCGACCTTCCGTTTTTCGCGACATCCTGGGGATTCGTGGGGGATTCCATGTTCGATGCCAAGAAGCTCCTCGACGCGCTCGGCGCGCCGGCCGCTGCCCCGGCC